>NZ_JSWJ01000016.1:0-71624 GCF_000826845.1 Phaeobacter sp. S60 | reverse complement strand
GGCGGTCGCGCGCGCGGTGACCGGCCGCGCGCCGCGCAGGGGCCGGCCGCAAGGCCGCGTGACGCAGACGATCTGCGCCTGATCCAACAGGCTCTTTCAACGGGCAGAGGTTGGGAGTAAGAGGGGCTATGACAGCTTCTTCCTCCGCGCCCGAGCGCGCCCGCGTAAAACTGAAACCCAAAGCCAATGCCCGCGCTCTGCGCCACGGCTTCCCTTGGGTTTATGCCAACGAGCTGGTCACCGACCGGCGCACCCGCAAACTGACCCCCGGCACGCTGGCGGTGCTGGAAGATGACGGCATGACGCAGATGGGTCTCGTTGCGGTCAACCCCGAGAGCAAAATCATCGCGCGGATGCTGGACAGCGATCCCGCCGCTGAGCTGAGTGTGGCGTGGTTCGAGGCCCGGTTGCGCCGCGCGCTGGAGCTGCGTGAGCAGCTATATGACGCGCCATTTTACCGGCTGGTCCACGCCGAATCCGACGGATTGCCCGGCGTGGTGATCGACCGGTTCGGCGATACCTGCGTGGTGCAGCCAAATGCGGCCTGGGCGGAGGCGCATCTGGACGTGCTGACTGAGGCGCTGGTGGCTGTCACCGGGGTTACAACCGTGCTGAAAAACGCCTCTGGCCGGGCGCGCAGCCTGGAAGGGCTGGATGATGTCAGCACCGCCCTGCGCGGCACTGCGCCTGAGGCCGCAGTTGAGGTCACAATGAACGGCGCCACCTATATGGCGGATCTGACCGGCGGGCAGAAAACCGGGTTGTTCTACGACCAGCGCGACAATCACGCCTTTGCCGCGAAACTGGTCAAACCCGGCGCCAAGGTGCTTGACGTGTTTTCCCATGTCGGCGGCTTTGGTCTGGCGATGCTGGCCGCTGGTGCCGCCGAGGCAACCTGCGTCGATGGCTCCGCCCCGGCGCTGGAGCTGGCAGAGCAGGGCGCTGCGGCCAGTGGTTTTGCAGACCGGTTCACGGCGCGGCAGGGCGATGCTTTTGAGGTGCTGACACAGCTGGCTGAGGAGGGCGCGCAGTTTGACGTGGTGATTTGTGATCCCCCTGCCTTTGCCCCCTCAAAACAAGCACTTGAAGCCGGTCTGCGTGCCTATGAGCGGATTGCCAAACTGGCGGCGCCTCTGGTGGCACCGGGGGGCTATCTGGGCCTGTGTTCCTGTTCCCATGCGGCAGATCTCAGCCGCTTCCGCAATGCCTCGGCGCGCGGGATCGGGCGGGGCGGTCGTCGCAGCCAGCTGCTGCACACCGGCTATGCTGGCGCGGATCATCCGCAGCTGCCTCAGCTGGCTGAAAGTGGCTATCTGAAAGCCGTTTTCTTCCGGCTCGACTGATCTGGCGCGGGTGTTCTGGCGATGAAACTGCTCTTGGATGCCTGCGTGCTCTATCCGACGGTGATGCGGGAGATGCTGCTGGGCGCGGCCCGGATCGGCCATTTCACGCCACTGTGGTCGCCGCGCATCCTGGAAGAATGGGCGCGGGCGGCGCGCAAGATCGGCCCCACGGGTGAACCGCAGGCGCGGGCTGAAATTGCGCTAATCTCCGCCGCTTGGCCAAAGGCTGCCATCGCCCCCACACCCGCGGTGGAGGCATGCCTCTGGCTGCCTGACAGCGCTGATGTCCACGTGCTGGCTTCGGCGATCGTCGGCCATGCGGATGCAATTGTGACAGTCAACAACAAGGATTTCCCCCGCCACACGCTGGCGGAGGAAGGGCTGGAGCGGATCGGGCCGGACCAGCTGCTTTATGAGTTTTGGCTGAAAGATCCCGACGGTCTGTCGGAGGTCGCGGCGTCCGTTCTTGCAGAGGCCAACCGGCTCTCCGGTGGCGGATGGGAGCTGCGTCCGCTGCTGAAAAAGGCCCGGCTGCCGCGCGTGGCGAAAGCCCTGGCCAGCTAGGCCGGGGTGGTCAGGCCTCGCTCAGGATTTCGGCAGCGATCTCAAAGGATCTGAGCCGCGCCGCATGGTCATGGATCTGCCCCGTGATGATCACCTCATCCGGGCGGTATCGTTCAAGAATGGACGACAGTTCCGCACGCACGCTGTCCCTGCTGCCTGTCGCGGAGATCCGCAGCGCCTCATTCACGCCTGCAAGCACCGGCGCCGGGATATGGTCAGTGATATCATCTACGGGGGCGGGCAGTTTGCCGGGCTTACCCAGACGCAAACGGGCAAAGGCCTGCTGCATCGTCGTGCGCAGGCGGGTGCCCTCTTCATCGCTCTCGGCGGCAAAGACATTGATCGCCATCATGGCATGGGGCGCAGACAGGTTGGCAGAGGGTTGGAATTGGCGGCGGTAGACCTCCAGCGCCTCCTCCAATGCGGCGGGCGCAAAATGCGAGGCAAAAGCGTAAGGAAGCCCCAAATGCGCCGCCAGCTGCGCGCCGTAAAGGCTGGAGCCAAGCATCCAGACCGGCACATGGGTGTCCTGTCCGGGAAAGGCACGCACTGCGCGCCCCGGATCATCAGCGCCTAAAAAGCCCATCAGATCAATAACATCCTGCGGGAAGCTGTCACCGGAGGCATGGTCATGGGCCATGCCACGGCGCAGGGCGCGCGCCGTCTGCATATCGGTTCCGGGCGCGCGACCCACTCCCAGATCAATCCGGTCGCCGTGCAGGCTCGCTAGGGTCCCAAAGGCCTCCGCCACCATGTAGGGCGCGTGGTTGGGCAGCATGATGCCGCCAGCCCCGACCCGGATGGAGTGAGTCTGGCTGGCGATGTGACCAATCAGCACCGCCGTCGCGGCGCTGGCGATGCCCGGCATATTGTGATGTTCGGCCAGCCAATAGCGGTGGTAGCCCCAGCTTTCAGCTTTCTGGGCCAGCTCGGTGCTGTTGCGCAGGGACTGGGCAATGGTCTGGCCTTCGGGCACGGGAGCAAGATCAAGAACAGAGTAGCGCATGGGGGCTCCGGTAAATTTCAATCCCGTTGCAGGGGGAGGCCGCTGGCAAAGGACGGGAGGACAACTGTTACCTTCCCATGTGGGGAAGGTTGGTTGCTCCGACAAGAGGTGAGGATTTTCTGAAGTTGGTTATTTGTCATTAACCATGTTTTTCAGGCTATTGTCAGGTAAAGCTCATGCATTGGGCCTGTCCCACTTCGCTTCCAACCGGTCGAGGGCGGCAATGCGCTCCTCGGTCTTTGGGTGGCTCATCAGCCAGGCCGGGGCCATCCCGCTGCGGGCCTGCGTGAGGTCTTCGAGTTTGCGAAACAGGCTTTTTTGCGGGGCGATGCCGATGCCGGATTTGGTCAGTAGCGCGGCGGCATATTCGTCCGCCTCATACTCATCGCTGCGTGACAGCCGGGCGGCCAGAAGCGAGGTGAGCACATTGGCGATCCACGGCCCGACAAAGGGCACAAAACGGCCAATGATCAGCATCAGCGCCGTGCGCAGCGCGTTCTGGCCGGAGAAATCGATCATCCGTTTCTTCGCATGTCCCAGCGCCACATGCCCCAGCTCATGCGCGATGACCGAGGCGAGTTCGGCATCGCTGACCTCGCCTTTGCGGTATTTGCGATAAAACCCGCGCGTGATGAAAATCCGCCCATCGGGTGCGGCCAGCCCGTTCACCGGGTCAACCTCGTAGATATAGACCGGGATATGAGTGATCCCGAGCGCCGCCGCCATCCGGTCCGTCAGCTGACGCAGGCGGGCATCGGCCAGTTCGGTGGATTGCTGATCAAGGGCACGATGGGTGCGCCAGACCGACAGGCGATACATCACCAACCCGTAGATCACGGCCAGAAGAATGGGGGTCAAACGCAACATGAGTCAGGATATGGGGCTGTGACAGGGCAGGGGCAAGGCGTGGTGGTTAGCTGCCATGGGCGGATTTGGCGGCGCGGCTCTCGACCTTCACCTCATCCCAGAGCGCATCCATTTCGGCCAGATCGCTGTCTTCAGGACGTTTGCCACGGGCGGCCAGTTTGGCCTCTACCCCCTCAAACCGGCGGGTGAACTTGGCATTGGCGGCGCGCAATGCGGCCTCCGGCTCAACCCCCAGATGGCGGCCGAGATTGGCCATCACAAACATCAGATCGCCGAATTCCTCCTCGACCTCCGCCTGGCTCAAACTGTCGCGCGCCTCGACCAGTTCGGCGGATTCCTCCGCGATCTTGGCAATGACATTGGCAGCCGAGGGCCAGTCAAACCCAACCCGCGCGGCGCGTTTTTGCAGCTTATAAGCCCGCAGAAGCGCAGGCAGGCCGACCGCGACACCGTCCAGCGTGCCCTGTTGCGCCTTGCCTGCACGTTCCGCCGCCTTGATCGCCTCCCAGTCGGCACTCTGCTGGTCGGCGGATTTCTCGCGGTTCTCATCTCCAAAGACATGCGGATGACGCGACACCATCTTGTTGGACATGGTGGTGACCACATCCTGAAAGGTGAAATGCCCGGCCTCTGCCGCCATCTGGGCATGAAACACCGACTGAAACAGCAGATCGCCCAGCTCACCCTTCAGTTCATCCCAGGCCTCACGCTCAATTGCATCGGCAACTTCGTAAGCCTCTTCAATGGTATAGGGCGAGATGCTGGCAAAATCCTGCTCGATATCCCAGGGGCAGCCGCCCTTTGGATCGCGCAGACGGCGCATGATTTCCAGCAGCCGTTCGATGCTGGCGGTTTCATTGTGGATGAGATCGGTTTCGGGCATTGCGGCGGCTCTTGTTCCAGTGTCAGATGCATCAATCCCGAGTCTGACCAAGGAGTCCACCCCCATGCCGGTTGTGAACCGAATTGCCGATTACGCCGACGAGATGAAGACCTGGCGTCGGCATCTGCACCAGATCCCCGAACTGGCGCTGGATCTGCCGAAAACAGCGGCCTTTGTGGCTGAGCGGCTGCGCGAATTTGGTGTGGATGAGCTGCATGAGGGCATCGCCACCAGCGGCATGGTGGCGATCATCAACGGGCAGGGCAGTGACGCAGGCGATGGGCCAACCATCGGGTTGCGCGCCGATATGGACGCATTGCCCATCCCTGAGGAAAGCGGTGTCGACTATGTCTCAGGTCATGCGGGCAATATGCACGCCTGTGGTCACGATGGTCACACCACCATGCTCCTGGGGGCTGCAAAATACCTCGCGGAGACGCGCAACTTCAAAGGCCGCGTGGCGCTGATCTTCCAGCCCGCAGAAGAGGCCATCGGCGGTGCCCGCATCATGGTCGAAGAGGGCATCATGGAGCGGTTCAACATTGGTGAGGTCTATGCCCTGCATAATGCGCCGGGCCTGCCTGTGGGCGCCTTTGCCACCACGCCGGGGCCGTTGATGGCGGCGGTGGATACCTTCCACATCCATATTCAGGGCGTCGGGGGCCATGGGGCGATGCCGCATGAAACCCGCGATCCGGTGATGGCGGCCTGTGGCATGGCGCAGGCGATCCAGACGATTGTGTCGCGCAATCATTATGCGCTGGATGATCTTGTGGTCTCGGTCACCCAGATCCACACCGGTACCGTCGACAATGTGATCCCCGACACCGCCTATATCAACGGCACCGTGCGCACCTTTGATCCGCGTGTGCAGGAGATGGTGATGCGGCGGATGAAGGAAATCGTCGCCGGTCAGGCGGCAAGCTACGGTGTGGAGGCTGAGCTGGATTATGAGGTCGGCTACCCCGCCACCATCAATGACGCGTCCAAGACGGGTTTCGCGGCCAGCGTTGCGGGCGAGGTTGCGGGTCCTGAGAATGTGGAGGCCGAGGCCGGGCGCGAAATGGGGGCGGAGGATTTCTCCTACATGTTGCAGGCCCGCCCCGGTGCCTATCTGTTTCTGGGGCAGGGCGACAGCGCCGGGCTGCATCATCCGAAGTATGATTTCAACGATGAGATCGCGCCGATTGGGGCGTCGTTTTTCGCCCGTCTGGTCGAGAGAGCACAGCCCATGGCCCAGGCATCCAACGACGGGTGACAAGGACAATGTGACCCGCTATTTGATCAAACAGCAGGTGCATCACAAGGAGGCGCAGAATGGCGCTAGAAGACGCAAAGCACATGATCGATCACGCCTTTACGCGTGAGGATATGAAAGGTCTCAGCTTTGAGATCACCTTTGGTGGGGCAACTTCTTTCCTGCGACGCAAATATACCAAGGATCTGACCGGGGTGGACATCGCGGTCACCGGCGTGCCGTTTGATCAGGCGGTCACCAACCGGCCCGGAACACGGCTGGGTCCGCGCGCCATCCGCGAGGCCTCAGCGCTGCAAAGCCCGGATGAACCCTATGGCTGGCCCCATAGCCCGCTCAGCACGCTGGCCATCGCCGATTATGGCGATCTGGCCTTTGATCACGCCGATGTTCCGGCCTTCCCTGCCGCGCTGACGGAGCATATTCGTGGTATTCTGGCCTCCGATACGGCCTCGGTCGTCTTGGGTGGCGATCACTATATCAGCTTCCCGATCCTGAAGGCCTATGCCGAGAAATACGGCCCTATCTCGCTGCTGCAGTTTGATGCCCATACCGACACCTGGCCCGATGACAATATGGACCGGATCGACCATGGGACCATGTTCTACAAAGCGGTGAAAATGGGCCTTGTGGACCCCAAAACATCCGTTCAGGTCGGGATCCGCACCACCAATGACGACACATTGGGTGTGAACATCATCGATGCGCCCACCGTGCATGAAATCGGCCCGGTTGAGACCGCGAAGCGGATCAAGGCAATCCTTGGCGACCGGCCGACCTATCTGACCTTCGATATCGACTGTCTCGATCCGGCCTACGCGCCGGGCACCGGCACGCCGGTCTGGGGTGGGCTGACCTCGGCGCAGGCGGCCCGTATCCTGCGCGAGATTGCAGGCATCAATATCAAAGGCGGCGACGTGGTGGAGGTTTCCCCTCCGTTTGACACCACCGGCGCCACCGCCATCGCAGGTGCCCATGTGGCGACCGAAATTATCTGCCTTCTTGGCTGGAATATGAGAGACAATGACTGATTTCAATCAACCGATCAGCGGCAATGATCTGGCGCGGTTTTCCGGTCCGAACACCTTTATGCGGCTGCCGCAGGCGACGTCGCTTGACGGGCTGGATGTGGCCATCCTGGGTGTGCCGATGGATATCGGCACCTCCTGGCGCTCTGGCACCCGCTTTGGCCCCAAGCAGATCCGCGCCGAAAGCGCGATGATCCGCCCCTACAACATGACCTCCGGCGCGGCACCGTTTGACAGCCTGAATATCGGCGATATCGGCGATCTGGCAATCAATACGTTCTCTCTGTCCGACAGCCTGCGCATCATTCAGGAAAGCTATAGTGCAATCCTGTCCAGCGGGGTGACACCTGTCGCGATGGGCGGGGATCATTCAATTACCCTGCCGATCCTGCGCGCCATTGCTGAAAAATACGGACCTGTTGCGCTGGTCCATGTCGATGCCCATGCGGATGTGAACGACGATATGTTCGGCGAGCGTGAAACCCATGGCACCGTGTTCCGCCGCGCCTATGAAGAGGGTCTGATCGTCGCCGACAAGACCTATCAGATCGGGCTGCGCGGCACCGGCTATGGCGCTGACGACTTCAAGGAGGCGCAGCGCTGGGGCTTCCAGCATTTCCCGGCCAGCGAATTGTGGAACCGCTCCCTGCACGGCATGGGTGCGGAAATTCGTCGCGATATCGGCAATAGGCCGGTCTATGTGTCCTATGATATTGATAGTCTTGATCCGGCCTATGCGCCGGGCACTGGCACGCCGGAAATCGGCGGGCTGACCACACCGCAGGCGCTGGAGCTGATCCGGGCCTTGCGGGGGCTGAACATTGTGGGCTGCGATATGGTCGAAGTGTCGCCGCCTTATGACACATCGGGCAATACGGCACTGACAGCGGCCAATCTGCTGTATGAGCTGCTCTGTGTGCTGCCGGGTGTGACAACAAAATAAGGCAGGCTGTCCAGTGGCAGCCGCCACGAGGGAGAGCGGACCATATGGGTCGAGTGATGATATTCGTCTGGTTGAGCATTGCGGCACTTGTCGTGGTGCTCGGCTTTATCCGGCTGGCGCCCAGCGATCCGCTGGACTGGAACACACAGCCGGAATTCAGCGAGGACAAGACCTTTCGCGGTGGCGTGTTTCGGGTGGTCCGCAGCGGGGAGGACGGGCTGGAGCGGTTTCACGCGGTCGCCAGCAATGCGCCGCGCACCCGTGTTCTCGCAGGCTCGGTCGAGGACGAAATGGTCACCTATGTGACCCGCACCCGGTTTCTGGGGTTTCCCGATTATACAACAGCGCGGCAGCATGGCGACCTGCTGAAGGTCTACGCGCGGCTGCGCTTTGGCCGCTCTGATCTGGGCGCGAATAACGACCGGATCAACAGCTGGATCGCGCAGATGGAGCCCGCGCCGCAATAGTTCGCGGGTAGGGGTGAGTTGGCAAAGCGATTGTCAGCGGGATCAGATCCGGGGCAGGGGGGCGGTCGCAGACGACAGGCCGGGCGCCGGATCGGCCTCAGCCGCAAGGCATCCTTTTTGCACCTCGCGCCACATCGGCACATTCAGCGACATCTGGCATTGGGCGGTGAACATGCGCCCATCAACCTGCAGGCAGATAAACTCACCCAGTTCGATCCGGCTGCCGCTTTTGTCGGTGCAATAACAATCAATCGTGCGTCCGTTTGGGGCTGTCACATCCGCTCGGACGGTGGTCGCGGCGGCACAAGACAGCAGCACAAGGCCAAAAAGCGGCATCAGCTGCCGCGCCGGGGGCACAACAGTGGGTTCCGGGTGAGGATGGGCAAGGGCGCAGCGCTGCAGGCGGCCCGTTCCCACGATATGAGGACTGGCATGTTGCATGGCCCTAGCATATCACAAGGGCAGCTTTCCGCCAAAGACAGATCAGAACGGACATTGCGCGCATGATCCCCGAAGACCGCCTTGAACAGATTTTGCAACGGTTCCAGTATCTTGAGGCCGCAATGGCCGAGGGCGTTGCCGGTGCGGATATCGCGGCTTTGGCCAAGGAATATTCCGAACTGCGCCCGGTTGCGGAGCAGATCACCGCCTATCGCCGACTGCTCTCCGATCTGGAGGAGGCCGAACAGATGCTGGCGGATCCCGATATGGCTGAGCTGGCTGAAGAGGAACTGCCACAGCTGCGCGCCGCCTTGCCTGAGGCAGAACATGCGCTGCAACTGGCGCTGTTGCCCCGCGATGAGGCCGACGCGCGCCCGGCGATGCTGGAAATCCGTCCCGGCACCGGCGGCGATGAGGCAGCCCTTTTTGCCGGAGACCTCCTGCGCATGTATCAGCGCTACGCGGAGGCGCGGGGCTGGGGGTTTGAGATCATCGAAGAGCAGACAACCGAATTGGGCGGGCTGAAAGAAGTGGTGGCCCATGTGAAGGGCGAAAACGTCTTTGCCCGGTTGAAGTATGAATCCGGTGTCCACCGCGTGCAACGGGTGCCAGTGACAGAATCCGGTGGCCGCATTCACACCTCCGCCGCCACTGTCGCGGTATTGCCCGAGGCTGAGGATGTGGACCTGCGCATTGATCCCGGCGATCTGCGGATCGACACCATGCGGGCCTCAGGGGCGGGCGGCCAGCACGTGAACACCACCGATTCCGCCGTGCGGATCACCCATATCCCGACCGGCATCATCGTAGTCAGCTCGGAGAAATCCCAGCACCGCAACCGGGAAATCGCCATGCAGGTGATGCGAACCCGGCTCTATGATCTGGAGCGCCAGCGGATCGACAGTGAACGCTCAGCCGATCGCGCCAGCCAGGTCGGCTCTGGGGATCGCTCAGAACGGATCCGGACCTATAATTTTCCGCAAGGTCGCATGTCCGACCACCGCATCAACCTGACACTTTATAAACTGGATCAGATCATGCAGGGCGATCTGGATGAGATTATCGATGCGCTGACGGCCGATGATCAGGCGCGGCTTCTGGCCGAGATGGGCCAATGAACGCGCCGCAGACCGCCGCTCAGGCGATGGCCGCTGCGGCTGCGCGACTGCGCGCGGCCGGCGTGCCTGACCCGGCGCGCGATGCGCGTGTCCTGCTTGCTCACGCCGCCCGGATCGAGGCCAGCCGTGTCACCTTGATTGCACCTGAAGATCTCGCACCGGAGATTGCCGAACGCTATGAGCAGTTGATCGCTCTGCGTGCCATCCGTGTGCCGGTCTCGCATCTGATTGGTGAGCGCGAATTCTACGGGCGACGGTTCAAGGTCTCCGGCGATGTGCTGGATCCACGCCCGGAAACCGAATGCCTGATCGAGGCGGCGCTGGCCGAACCTTTTTCTCGGGTTCTGGACCTTGGCCTTGGATCGGGGTGCATTCTGGTCACCCTGCTGGCAGAGCAGGCCGACGCAACCGGTGTCGGCGTTGACCTGAGCGAGGCCGCCTGTCTGCAGGCCAGTGCCAATGCGGTGCTGCACCGGGTCGAGCCGCGCGCTGAAATTCTGCAATCAGATTGGTTTTCGGCGGTGGACGGCCAGTTTGATCTGATCGTCTCAAACCCGCCCTATATCGCCTTGGATGAAATGCCCGACCTGTCAGATGAGGTGCGCGGCCATGAGCCGGAGATGGCGCTCACCGATGGCGGCGACGGGCTTGGCGCCTATCGCATCCTTGCGGCGCAGCTCGGCGGGCATCTGGCGCCGCAGGGGCGGGTGTTTCTGGAAATTGGCCCCACGCAGGGCGCTGCGGTAAGCGATCTACTGTTGTCGGCAGGGCTAAAAGAGGTCCGTACCATTCAGGATCTCGACGGGCGTGACCGGGTGGTTTGTGGCCGCGGCTGTGACGAAAACGCCTCCTAAACCCGTGAAAATCGCCCGAATTTGCAGTTTCGTAAGAAAAAGCACGGATAATGGCGCCTAACCCCTTGTCTGAAAGGGCGTAACATGATTACTCAAAGAGGTCGCCTTCGGGCGAGGTCAAGAATACCTCCCGGCGACATCAAGCCCAAAATGGTCGATGATCCGGCGCAGAGGCGCGCCGATATGGGTCCACGACAAATACAATCAAGGCTGACGTTAGGCATATGAGATCGTCCAAATCACGTTCGCGTTCCAAGTCGAACCGGAATCGCCCGCAAGGCGCAAATGTTGTCAACCGTGTGTTCGACAGCTCCGGCCCCGAAGGCAAGGTTCGCGGAACGCCGCAACAGATCATCGATAAATACAATCAACTGGCGCGCGATGCCCAGTTGAGCAATGATCGTGTTGCTACCGAGAATTTCCAACAGCACGCTGAACACTACCTGCGCATGCTGAACGAGGCCCAACGCGAAATCGATGCGCGCCGTGAAGAGCAGGAGCGGCAGAACCGCGAGCGCCAGGCGGAGCGGGATCGCGAACGCGCCGAGCGGCTGGAGCGTCAGGAACGCGAGGCGGGCAGCCGCAGCGACGATCCGGCAGCAGCCCCTCAGCCGGAAGTGATGGATCCGCGCGACAGCAACGGTGACAGCGGTCTGGTAGAAACCCCCGAGAGCCGCGATCAGGCTGCAGGCGAGGGTGACAGCAAGCCGCAAAAGTCGCAGGCCCGCAAACCGCGCAGCCGCAAGCCCAAGCCAGAGGGTAGCAAGGCCGACGGTGGTAAGGTTGAAGCCGGGACGGCGGACGCCCCCAAAGGCGACGACACCGCCGCAGCTGCCAGTTCGGAGAGCGCGCCAGCAGACGCAGGCGAGGCTGCCCCGGCCCCGGAGCGTAAACCCGCGCCCCGTCGCAAGCCCAAGCCGAAACCCTCGGCCGAGGATGCGCCTGAGGCCGCAGAATAACGCAGCGCGGAATACTGCATTGCAATAGACAGAAAAAACCCGGCCTGAAATCAGGCCGGGTTTTTTTGTGCGATGATCACTAGGCCTGCTTGCTGCGCGTCGGAATCGCAGCCAGATCAACCTATGGCGACTTAGTCCAGAGGTTTCAGACTGCGGGCCAAGGCGCAGAAGGCCTCCAGCCCGACCTGCTCGGCGCGCTCGGTTGGCGGAATGCCAACAGCATTCAGGTGATCCTCGATATCGGGGCTCACGCTCTTGAGGCTGGCGCGCAGCATCTTGCGGCGCTGGTTGAAGGCTGCGGCGACCACCTTGTTCAGGGTTCCGGCATCTGCCGGATAGCGCGGCGCCTCAAGCGCTTTCAGATGCACCACCGCGCTATGGACCTTGGGCGGCGGGCTAAAGGCTTCGGGTGGCAGGGACAGCACAATGCGGGCATCGGCGCGCCACTGCGCCAGCAACGCCAGACGCCCATAGGCCTTGCTGCCGGGTTGCGCGACAATGCGCTCCGCGACCTCACGCTGGAACATCAGGGTCAGGCTCTGCCAGAACGGCGGCCAGGCCTTCGGCGTCAGCCAGCGCACCAGCAGCTCGGTGCCAACGTTATAGGGCAGATTGGCGGCAATGCGGATCGGTGGCGTCAGATGGGTGAGGGGGTTCACCTCCAGCGCGTCGCCTTCGATCACCTGCAGCCGTCCGGGATAGGCATCGGAAATCTCTGCCAGCGCGGGGATGCAGCGGCTGTCCTTCTCCACCGCCAAGACGCGGCGCGCGCCCTCCGCCAGCAGGCCCCGTGTCAGACCGCCGGGGCCGGGGCCGATTTCCAGCACATCGCATTCGCTGAGATCACCGGCCTGCCGCGCGATTTTGGCGGTCAGGTTCAGATCCAGAAGAAAGTTCTGGCCCAGCGATTTGCGCGCCAGAAGCTGGTGAGTCTCGATCACCTCACGCAGGGGAGGAAGGGAGTCGATAGCGCTCATATCATCGGTACCTTGGGACGGGGCGCGCGGGACGCGCCATAGTTTTCATGTCTCCGGCGGGGATATTTCCGGCCATGAGAAGTTGCAAGTGCCAGCGTTCAGTCGCTGGGCCGTGCGCTGGGTCAACTGCGCGCCATGGACTGCGCCAGCCGCAGCGCCTCAATCAGGCTGGAGGGGTTGGCGATGCCCTGACCGGCGATGTCGCAGGCGGTGCCGTGGTCCGGCGAGGTGCGGATGAAGGGCAGCCCCAGCGTAACATTGACGCCGCGATCGAAATCCAGCGTCTTGATCGGGATCAGCGCCTGATCATGATACATGCAGATCGCCGCGTCATAACGTGCGCGGGCCGCCGCATGAAACATGGTGTCGGCGGGATGCGGCCCGGACAGCGTGTAGGCGCCGCCCTGCATATCGGCAATCAGCCCGCGCATCCAATCCAGTTCTTCGTTACCCATGGCGCCCTCTTCACCGGCATGAGGGTTGAGACCTGCAATCGCAATTCTAGGGTGCGCCAGACCAAACTGGTCGCGCAGACCCTGGGCTGTGATCTCAATCGTGGCCCGCAGGCGCGCGGCGGTCAGCTTCTTTGGCACCTCCGACAGGGCGATATGGATGGTTGCAGGCACCACCCGCAGCGCCGGACTGGCCAGCATCATGACCACATTTTGCACATTGCCGAGATGGGCGAGGAATTCTGTATGGCCGGGGAAGGGAAACTGCGCCCCATCCATCAGCGCCTTTTTGTGGATTGGTGCGGTACAGAGCGCGCTGGCCTCACCGGACTGCACCAGCGCGACACCGGTCTCGATGGCGCGGATGACACCGGCGGCATTGTCGGGGTTGAGCTGTCCGGGCACGGCCGGTGCGGCAAAGTCGACCCGCAGCACGGGCATCGCGCTGGCGCTGACATCGGCGGCCTCAGCCGCTTGGTCGATCTCTTGCCAGTCGGTTCCCGTGGGCAGGTGGGCCGGATCCCCCAACCACAGGAACGGGCAGCTGTCGCGCAATTCCTGCCAGGCCTTCACCGCCAGTTCCGGGCCAATGCCCGCCGGTTCCCCACAGCTAAGCGCGATGGGCAAGGGGCGGGCAGGGCGGCTCATTCGTCGCTGATCCGTGCGTCAGCTTTCAGCTGCTCCAGCAGGCTGTCAGCAAAGGCCCCGAGCCGTTGCTGGGTCAGCGCGTTGCCGACGCTTTCGCGGCTGGCTTCGGCATTCACCTCGGCGGTGCGGCCACAGAGCATCAGCAGCATCAGGGTCTGACCATTGTTGCGGGTCAGCGCCAGCGAGGTCTCATTGGGATCCAGCTTGGCCAGCTCAATGGCGATATCCTGCGGGATCTCCGCCGGGGCCAGTGTTTCACGGTCCAGCACCGAGGGATCCTGATCCTTGGCCACACCGTAGAGGTCGTCACAGGTGTCGATGGCGTTTGCTACCTTGGTGCCTGCGGCCAGCGCCTCGGGGGTGCGGCCACCGGGTAGGTAATAGGCCGCATATTCGATGGCGGCATAACTTGGCGCCGCACCGGAGGTTTCGCGCAGATCGCGCAGCTGGAACAGCGCAACGGCCCCATCCAGCGGCAGCGGGGCCGTCACCTCACCCGGACGCAGGCCCAGTACCACCTGTTGCAACTGCGGCGGCAGATTGGTCAGCGGCATCCACGGCAGCCGACCACCGCTCTGCCGGGTGGCCGTAGCGGAATACTGCTGCGCCGCCTGCGAGAAGGCGCCGGTGGTGGTGATCCGGCTCACCTGTTGGGCGATGTCTTCAACCTGGGCTGCGTTCTGCGCATTGATCGGCATGATCAGCTCAGACAGAAGCACCTCAACCCCGCCAGAGCCGGACAGCCCCATGGCGCGGTCGATCTCTTCCTCGCTCGGGCGGGCCTGCGCCAGATAGCGGGCGGCGATATATTCGCGCCAGGCAATGCCAACGCGGGTGAAATCGCGCAGGGTTTCAGGTGCCACGCCGTTCTGACCCAGCACATTCAGGAATTCCTGCAGGCTGAGATTGGCGCGCCCAGCCAGTTCGGTCATGCCTTCGACGATCTCTTCTTCCGTCGGCTCAATTCCCGCCTGGGCCAGCACATCCAGCTTCAGTCGATCAAGGATCAGATCCTCGCGGGCCTTTTTCTGCGGATCGCCCGGATCGCGCAGCAGCGTCAGAAAGCGGGCGCGCTGCTGCAGCTCATAGTTGGTGACCACGGCGTCGTTTACCGTCACGGCCGGGGCAAACAACCCCTGCGCCGCCGCGGGCACGGGGCCAAACATGACCGCCGTTGCCAAGGCAATGGCTGCTGCGCTCTGGGTTAGGCGCTGAACGAAGGGGGCCGCATCTTGGGGCCGGAAACTCAGGTGTTTTTGCATGATCGCCTGTACTTCTTGCTGCCGCTGTCCACGGAAAACCCGTTTAACGCGATGGTAAAGCCGAAATCCGTTGTCGGCTCAACACTTGTTGTCGATGTATAGCGCCGGTTGACCGAAAGATCGACCTTCACGCATTCATTGGAATAAACCAGTCCCAGCCCGGCGCGGGTGGCGCGGGCATCCGAAATGTCGTAGCGCAGACTGGCACTTGCGGTCCAGCCGGGGGTGACCTCATAGGCGCCGTCGAACCAGAGTTCGGAGACCTCTTCGGAGCGGCCTTCTGCGGGGTCGGTGCCCAGCCACATATAGGTGCCGGTGAGGCGGCTGCGGTCGGTCATCCAGTCGCCGCGCACCTCTGCCTTGGAGAAGTTGAGCGAGCCGTTGAGCAGCCCGCGCGTGGTGATCGCCAGATCGTCGTTCAGCTTCAGCTGCGCCGCCATCAACAGGTCAGAGGACGTGCCGCCAAGGCCAGAGCTTTTGGTGAACCGCCCATCGTCGCTGTCACGAAACACCTGACCGATCGTGGCCGAGGCCTGCCAGCCACTGGGGGAGAACCGCGCCCAGTTCAGACCGTAGACCACGGTCACCCCATCCTCGCGCGCATCCGTAGCTGGAAATCGCGACAGCTCCAGTAGGTTGCCGCGATCAAATTCGACAAAGTTGCTCTCGTCGTTGGGCACGGCCGTATCACCCGTATCAGTCCAGCCGATTTGCAGGATGGGTTCCAGATATTGCGTCGCGCCGGATTGCTCGCGCCGGGTCATCGGCAGCCGGAAGGTGAGCGCACTGCGCGGGCTGAAGCGTGAGGTTTTATTGGCGAACACGCTGTCATCATAAACCGCGAAGGCATCTGCCGCAGCGCCCAGCGACCATTCCGCCACCAACCCGCTGCCAAAGCGCCAGCTGCGCTGCCAATCCACATCGAAGGTGGCGCGCCCAACATCACGGCCGCCGGGATCTGTCAGAGTGCCTTTGATGTCAGATGTCCGGTTGTGACCGTGTGTTTCCAGCGACAGGCGCAGCTCGCCGCCGATCCGGGTCGGAAAGAACCGCTTCTCATAGTAGAGGTTGCCGATGGAGGAGGGGATCAGATCCTGATTTTCACTATCCCGCAGCGTCTTGTAGGAAATTGCGCTGGCGCGGAACAGGCTGTCGCGCTGCACTTTGGACACCACCACCTCGGAGCGCAGCCGGTCCAGATCCTGCAGGCCGTAGTCCACCAGATAGGCGTCATCCGACACGGTCTTAAGGTCAAAGCGCAGCTTGAACTCATTGCGCAGGTCAAATGTCCCCTCGGCAAAGACATAGCCGCGATCCTCGCCCCGGTAAAGCTCATCGCGGGTGTAGGCGCCGTTGATCTCAATCTCACCGCGCCGGAAGGCCTGCCGGTACCGCATATCCAGCGTCCGGGTGCGGGACGAAAGGTACGGCGATAGTGTCAGGTCGCGGTGGGGGCCGATGGTCAGGAAATATGGCACCTTCACCCCGGTGCCGAGGTTGGAGGTGGTGCGGATGGACGGGATCAGAAATCCGTTGGCGCGCTCCAGCGTCGGATCCGGCAGGCGGATGCCAGGAAAATAGAAAATCGGGGTGTCCAGCACCCGCAGCTGGGCGTTCTCAAGATAAAGCTGGCGTTCCTGCTGGTCGTGGGTGATCCGCTCGGCCCGGATCTGCCAGAGCGGCGGCCGCCCGTCGTTGCAGACATGGCAGGAAGTAACAGCGGTTTTGTAGAGCTGCGTATAGCGCCCGCCGACCCGTGTCATCTGCAAGGAGGCCAGTTGCAGCTGCTGCTGGAACACCATTCGCGCGCCGACAAGCAGACCGTTGCGCAGGTCGCGGTCCAGCTCAGCGGCATCCGCCAGAATGGTGATATCGCCGCCTTCGTCGATGCGAATGGGGCCCTCAATTTGCAAGGCGCCTTGCGTCTGGTCAAAGGTGATCTTACGCGCTGTCAATCTGACATCGCCCTGAAACGCCTCGACATTGCCCTCTGCCACCAGGGTGCGGTCCGGGGTGATGAACAGCTGATCGGCCACCAGAATTGCGGGGGCGTTATCTGCTGGTGCGCTCACCGCGCCCAGCGGTGCGCTTTGGGCGCGGGCGCTCTCGGGCAGGGCAAGCTGACCCAGCGCCAACCAAGGCAGAACCGTCGAAAGCAGCAGGGCGCGGCGCATGTTATCCGTCCTCGGCATGTAAGAGTAACCCCATCGTCAGCAGGATAGCGGCCACCGGCGGTGCCCAGCCGGCCAGCGCCACGGGGATCTGACCATTCTCCCCCAGGATCTGCGCGAAATTGCGCAGGAAATAAAGCCCAAAGCCCAACAGCACCGCTGTCAGCACCGCCAGCCCCGTGCCACCAAACCGTGCGTGGCGCATGGTGAAGGCCGCGCCAACCAGCGCCATGGCGATCAAAAACAGGGGCCGCGCCAGTTCGACCTGCAGCCAGACCTCATAGCGTTTGGTGGAAAACCCCGCCTCTGAGAGTTCGCGAATGGTGGCAGGAAGATCGTAGATCGAGATCCCCGTCGCCGTGCCCAGCGTGTCTCGGATCCGTTCCGAGGTCAGCGTGGTCGACAGGCGCAGGGTGGGGTGGCGCTCGGCATTGGTTTCCGGGTTCACGCCGACAATCAGCGGCCAGACCTTGGCCTTGGTCAACACCCAGTCACCGTTATCCAATGCAGCCTCTTTCGCCAGCGTCTGGCGGATCGGGCGTCCTTCCGGTCCGTAGGACAGGATCGTCACATCATAGAGCGTGATATTCTCGGTATCGCCACTGTAGCCTGTGGCGTGAATGACGGATTGCCCCTGCGCGCCGCCCTGACGCAGCCACAGCCCCTCACCAGTAAGCGACAGCGCCGCCGGGCCGCCGTTGCGATAGGTCTCCGCCAGGTCGCGGTAGCGGTTGGAGGTCGCCGCCACGATCGGGTTCAGCGTGCTGACCGCCAGCACGCCAATGAGAGCCGCCAACAGGACCGGCGCCGCCAGCGCCCGGATGCCGGAGCGGCCAATGGCGCGGGTCACCACCAATTCGCTGCTGCGGGCCAGCCCGATGAACAGCACAATGGTGGTGAGGATCATGATCAGTGGCAGAAACTCACTCAGCGCGGCGGGCGTGTTCAGCAACGTCAGGCCAAACAGCTGGCCCAGCGACAGATCCTGCGCCTCGAACCGACGGATCTGCTCGTTCAGGTCGATCAGCATCACAAGGGTTAACAAAACCCCGCAAATCACTGCAAACCATTGAAGAAACCGGCGCGCGTAATAGAGGTCGAGGGTCATGTTGCGCGCTCCCTGCGGCTTTGGCGGCTGTGACGGCCCCGCGCCAGAATTGGCCCCAGTGGCTTCGCCGCCAGTTGCAGGAAGACCAGCCCGACCAGCAGTCCGATCAGCGTTGGCAGGTAGATCAACGGCCAGAGATCCGCGTTCTGCAGCACCGGTTCCGACACCACGCCGCGCAACCCCTCAACGAAGATCAGGAGGACAAAGGCCAGCAAGGCCTGCCGCCAGACACCAAATCGCGAGAACCCGCCCAGCATCAGCGCAGCAAACCCGATCATCACCACCGCCACGCAGACCAGCGCCCGCGCAAACCGAAGGTGCAGCTCCTCCGCCAGCGCACCGGCGCTATAGGGGCCGTCGGCAATCAGCTTGGCGCGGTCGCGCAGCAATTCCAGGCTGGGGATCGCACGGATATTGCGGGTCTTTTCTTCAGCTTTGTTGGCAAGGCTGCTGATATCATAGGAGAAATCGGAGAATATGGTGGAGGAGAGCCGCTGCGTTTCCGCATTGATACGCTGCGACATGCCATCGACCATCACCAGATGAGTTCGCTCACCGTCGCGCACCAGATAGGCTTTGCCACCGGTGTAGGTCACACTTTCGGCGGGGTTGCGGCGGTCCGACAGAAACACGTCGTTCAGCGTGCCATCAGGATCAATCCGCCCGATATAGAATGTCACGCCCCGCGCCGGATGCAGGAAATCGCCCTCACTCAGCAGCTTGGCGGTCACATTGCGGGCAACCTCAGATTCGCGTTGCTCCAGCGTCGCTATGGAGGCCGGCAACAGCACATGGGTGAGGATCGACATCATCGCAGCCGTGATGAGGCCAAAGACCAGCGCCGGTTTGGCCATCTGCCAGGGGCTGGTGCCGGTGGCGCGCAGCACGGTCAGTTCGCTCTCGCTATTGAGCCGGTTGGTCACCCAGACTGAGGCAGCGAAGGCCGCAACCGGCAGCACCATACGCACCAGATTCGGCAGCGCCAGCGCGGTGAATTCGAGGAAAACCAGCGCCGACTGCCCATCACCGATCAACCGGTCAAACAGCACCACAGCGCGGTTGATCCAGAACACGGCCACCAGAATCAAGGCAAAGAACCCGAAAAACAGCAGGTATTGGGACAGCACATATCTGTCGTATCGTGACACGCGATCCCCCCAGATCCTACTGCCCTTGTTTTGAGGTGACCTTAGAGGATTTCATTGCCGGGGAAAACTGCATTCTGAACGCGCGCGACAGTCAGCCGGTGGCGGTCTGATACGCGGCGGCTTCTACGCCATCTGTGCCGGGCGTGGCGCTAAAATATATCTGACCCTAGTCATCGCCGCACAGGCAGGCTACCTGTTGGGCATTGAGGAATTGACCCTGAGAATTGACCCTGACAGGAGCCCCGAATATGCGTCCGCTGACCCCCACACGTTTTGTCGAATTTGATCCCAAGACCCTCTCCGATATCGAGGGCCGCGTGGTGGTTCAGATCACCCCCGAAGGGACATTGGGGCAGGCTGCGCGCACGGCCAATCGGCTGACCAAAGGCGCGCTGGCGCGTCTGGTCGAGGCCAAGAGCTTTGAGAAGGCCAAATCCGGCGATGTCATCTCGCTGGCTTGGCCCGCAGGCATGAAGGCCGAGGCACTGGACATCCTTGTGACCCCGCGCCGGATCAGCGCCATCGAGGCGCGCAAAGCCGGGGCCAAACTCGCCGCCCGCAGCGGTGGCAAGCCAGTGACAGTGATGGCAGGCTCCATGCCGCGCGCCGCAGATCTGGCGCTGGGAATGGCACTGCGCGACTACCGTTTTGACGATCACAAAACCGCTGACAAGGATCCGTCCGAGGCGGAAGTGGTCATCGCCCATAAATCCCCCGCCGATATCGAGGCGAGCTATGGCCCGCTGGCAGCCGTCGCCGAGGGCGTGCACATGACCCGTGATCTGGTCAATGAGCCTGCAAACGTGCTGACCACCACCGAATTTGCCAATCGTCTCGCCGAGATGGAGAGCCTCGGGCTCAAGGTTGAGGTGCTGGAAGAGGCCCAGCTGGAAGAGCTGGGCATGCGGACGCTGCTCTCGGTCGGGCAGGGCTCGGACAGCCCCTCCAAGGTGGTTGTGATGCAATGGAACGGCGGCGACGACGATGCCGCCCCGCTGGCGCTGGTGGGCAAGGGCGTTGTCTTTGACACCGGTGGCATCTCGCTGAAGCCTGCGGCGGGCATGGAAGATATGACCATGGATATGGGCGGCGCCGGCGTCGTTGCCGGCACCATGCGCGCCTTGGCCCTGCGCAAGGCGAAGGCCAATGTGGTCGGCCTTGTCGGGCTGGTGGAAAACATGCCTTCGGGCAATGCGACCCGTCCGGGTGATGTCATCAAATCCATGAAGGGCGACACCGTTGAGGTGATCAACACCGACGCCGAGGGCCGCTTGGTGCTCTGCGATGTGATGTGGTACGCGCAGGAGCGGTTCAAACCTGCCGGGATGATCGACCTCGCCACCCTGACCGGTGCGATCATCATTGGTCTCGGCCATGAAAACGCCGGTGTGTTCTCCAACGATGATGCGCTCTGCAATGCCTTCCTCAAGGCTGCCGAGGCCGAGGGCGAGGGCGCATGGCGCCTGCCGCTGGGCAAGGCCTATGATGATCTGCTGAAATCGCGCATCGCGGATATGAAGAACATCGGTGGCCGCGCCGCGGGGTCCATCACCGCAGCCCAGTTCCTGCAACGGTTTGTGCAGGACGACACCCCCTGGATCCATCTCGATATTGCCGGTGTGGCCTCGGTCAAAAGTGATACCGATTATGCGCCCAAAGGCGCCACCGGCTGGGGCGTCATGGCGCTGAGCCGTCTGGTGCAGAACATGTTCGAAGCGGACTGAAACGGGTAGCGTGGGGCAGGCAGAGGCGTAAACCATGGGTGCGGCCTATTTCTATCATCTGACCCGGCGGTCTCTTGAGGAGACGCTGCCGGTGCTGCTTGAGAAGGCGCTTGGCGCTGGCTGGCGCATTGTGGTGCGCGGCGTGGACCTGCCGCGGATCACGCGGCTGGACGAACGGCTGTGGCTGGGGGCGGAGGATCAGTTCCTCCCCCATGGCCTGGTCGGCGGCCCCCATGACGCGCTTCAGCCTGTCCTGCTCAGCCATGAGACCACGCCGGTGCCCGGCACCAGCTGCCTGATGGCGGTGGATGGGGCCGAGGTCGCGGCGGAGGAGGTCACCGCCTTAGAGCGTGTCTGCATCCTCTTTGACGGCACCAACCCCGACGCGGTCGCCCGCGCGCGGGTGCAGTGGAAATCCCTCACCGATGCGGGCTGTTCCGCCCAATATTGGTCCGAAGAGAGCGGGCGCTGGGAGAAAAAGGCCGAGAAAACAGCGGGCGGCGACTAAGGCGCAGGTTGGCCCCAACCTCAGCGGGTCAGGATCAGCGATCCGTTGCGGATCTCGATACTCGACCAGCGTTGCAGGTAATCCATCCCCAAGAGAGACTGATCCATCTGCCCCTCATTGACCGAGAGGGTGATATTGCGGTCCGTGATGCCGCCCAGCGACATGCTCTCAACCTTGGCCAAGGCGGTGCGCACCTCGCCATTGGCGGTCCGTGCGCGTCCCAGATAGGCCAGATCATCGGGGTTCAGGCCAACCCGCCGGGCGTCTTCCTCGTTCAGCACCACGGCGCTTGCGCCGGTATCGACCAGAAACTGCACCGGCACGTCATTCACATCCACGGTCAGGTAATAATGCCCGTCGCGGGCGCGCGGCACATCCACACGGCCCGCGTCGCGCATCACCACCTGCTGCGGCTGAACGGTGCTGCGGATATCTTCCCAGAGGCCATAGCCCGCAATCACCCCAAGAAAGATGAACGCCCAGATCGCCAGCTGCTGCACGGTCTTGCCCAGCCCCTGCCGGTTCTGCACGAACACCCAGGAGCCAACGGCCACCAGAAGCAACACCAGATATATCAGCCGTGGGGTTTCAATGCCGTCCAACTCGCCTCTCCTGCGCTATTTGGGCTTCAACACCCAATATGGGATGAATATCACCCGTTACGAGGGGTCAGCCCCCGGCAAAGCCAAAGGCGCGCAGACCGTCCAGAACGAACTGCACCGACAGCGCCGCCAGCAGCATCCCCAACAGGCGGGTGACGACAGTAATGCCGGTCTTGCCCAAAAGCCGCTCAAACAGACCGGAGAACAGGCACATGACCAGCAGGATACCCAGCACCGCAAAGACGACGCCCATCACCATGGCAAACCCGGCAAACCCCGGCTGCTGACCGGTCAGCAGGATCACCGTTGCGATGGAGCCGGGGCCGGCAATCAGCGGGATCGCCAGCGGAAAGACAGAAGGATCATCGAAGTCATCTTCCTCGCTGCGGTCCTCGCGCCGCTTGTTGCGGCGTTCAAACAGCATGTCGAGGGCGGTCAGGAACAGCAAGACGCCGCCCGCGATGCGAAAGGCGGCCATGGAGATCCCGGCAAATCCCAGCACCGCCTCGCCAAAGGCAGCAAACACCGCCAGCAAGATCGCCGCCGTCACAGTAGAGCGCAGGGCAATCGCCCGGCGCTGCGCTGGTGTCATGCCTTGCGTCAGCGCCAGAAAGATGGGGGTCAGGCCAATCGGATCCACGATCACAAACAGGGTGACAAAAGAAGTGATCAGAAAGGCCGTATCCATCACAGCGCCTCCGCTTTCTCCAGCTTCTCCACCGCCTTCAGCCACAGATCCTCTGCCCGGTCCTGCGCTTCCATCACTTCGGCGTATTTGCGTTGCCAGACCACGGCCTCATCCTTGCGCTCTTCGTCATAGAGGGCCGGATCGGCCAGCTTCTTGGCCAGCTTGTCCCGCATTTCACTGACCTTCTCCAGACGTGCCTCACCTTTGCGGACTTCGGCGCGCAAGGCAAGAAGCGCATCGCGCGAGGGGCGTTTGGGCTTTTCGGCCTTGGTCTTGGATTTACCCGCCGGTTTGTCGCGTGTCAGCAGCAGATCACGGTAGGAGGGCAGATCCCCCTCATAGGGTTTCACCGTGCCGCCGGAAACCAGCCACAACCGATCGGCCACAAGGCTGAGGAGGTGCATATCGTGGCTGACCAGAATAACCGCACCGGAATAAGCGGTCAGCGCCTCCACCAGCGCCTCGCGGCTTTCGATGTCCAGGTGGTTGGTCGGCTCATCGAGGATCAACAGATGCGGCGCGGGCAGGGTGGCCAGCAGCAGCGACAGACGCGCCTTTTGCCCACCAGAGAGCCGCCCGACCTCCATATCCGCCTGATCCGACCCAAGACCAAAGCCCGCCAGCCGCGCGCGCAACCGGGCCTGTCCCTCATTCGGGCGCTCACGTTGCAAATGCTGCAAGGGGGTTTCGTCAATATGCAGCTCATCCACCTGATGCTGGGCGAAAAACCCGATCCGCAGCTTGCTGGATTGGGTCATCTTGCCGGTCATCACATCCAGACGGCCCGACAGCATTTTGGACAGGGTCGATTTGCCCTCACCGTTTTTGCCCAGAAGCGCAATCCGGTCGTCCTGATCGATGCGCAGGTCCAAGCGGCTCAGGATTGTGGTGCCGTCATAGCCGACCGATGCGCCCTCGGTGGCGATGATCGGCGGCGACAGCTCTTCGGGTTCGGGGAAGGTGAAGACGGTGCGCGCCGCATCTTCGGGGGCGCGGATGGTTTCCATCTTCTCCAGCATCTTCACCCGGCTCTGGGCCTGTTTGGCCTTGCTCGCCTTGGCTTTGAACCGGTCGACAAAGGCCTGAAGATGCGCGCGGCGGGCGTCCTGCTTCTTGGCCTGTGCGGCCTGATTGGCGCGGTTTGCGGCGCGCTGGCGGGCAAACTGATCGTAGTTGCCGGAATAAAACGTCAGCCCGAGGTCTTCCAGATGCAGGATCCCGTTCACGGACCGGTTCAACAGCTCGCGGTCGTGGCTGATGATGATCACGGTGTGCGGGTATTTGACCAGATAGGCCTCCAGCCACAGCGCGCCTTCCAAGTCCAGATAGTTGGTCGGCTCATCGAGCAGCAGCAGATCCGGCTGCGAAAACAGCACCGCTGCCAGCGCCACCCGCATGCGCCAGCCACCGGAGAAATCCGAACAGGGGCGCTGCTGCGCCTCATAGTCGAACCCCAGACCCTTCAGGATCGAGGCGGCGCGCGCCTCCGCCGACCAGGCGTCGATATCGCTGAGCCGCGTCTGAATTTCGGCGATGCGGTTTGGATCCTGTGCGGTCTCCGCCTCCGCCAGCAGCTCCGCCCGCTCGGTGTCTGCTGCCAGCACCGTCTCGATCAGCGACACATCCGAGGCCGGGGCCTCCTGTGCGACGCCCCCAATGCGTGAGCGACTGGGCAGGGAGATGCTGCCGGATTCCAGCGACAACTCATTGCGGATGAGGCGAAAGAGGGTGGTTTTGCCGGTGCCATTGCGGCCCACCAAACCGACCTTATGGCCTGTGGGGATCGTGGCGCTGGCGCCATCGAAGAGAAGACGGCCTTCGACCGCATAGGAGATATCGCTGATACGTAACATAGGGGCGGTGTGGCCCAGCGACCCGGTGCTGTCAATTGGCCTCAGGACGTCTGACGGGTCAAAGCGCGCCGCAATGCGCGCGAACGGGCATATATGTCGCGACTTTGGCCAACTGATGGTCCCGACCGGGCAGGGGGAGTGCAACAACCCCCTTCCCATGAGGCGCAAGCCATGTTAGGCGGCGCGCGAAGTTTCCGGCCCCGGGAGGTCCTTTCCGTGGCCCAATATGCAGGAGTATGCCTAATGGCTCTGGAACGTACCTTTTCGATCATCAAACCCGATGCAACCCGTCGCAACCTGACCGGCAAAATCAACGCCAAGTTCGAAGACGCAGGTCTGCGCATCGTCGCACAGAAGCGCATCCACCTGACCAAAGCGCAAGCGGGTGAGTTCTACGCTGTGCACGCCGAGCGTCCGTTCTACGACGAACTCTGCGAATTCATGGCATCCGCGCCGATCGTTGCGCAGGTTCTGGAAGGCGAAAACGCCATCGCGAAAAACCGCGAAGTCATGGGCGCCACCAACCCGGCCGACGCTGCTGCCGGCACCATCCGCGCTGAGTTCGCCGAATCCGTTGGCGAAAACTCCGTCCACGGTTCCGACGCACCGGAAACCGCAGCGGTTGAGATCGCGTATTTCTTCTCCGGTCTGGAGCTGGTCGGCTAAGCCACCGCTGTTTCAGTATGTGAGCAAGACTAAAGGCCGCGCCGGAGCATCCGGGGCGGCCTTTTTCATAACGCGCCTTTCGGCGCGATCGTCAGGGATATCGATCAACTGTGACGCAGCCGTGCTTCGCCTGCACTGGTCGTCGATACCACGCTACCGCGACTGTGCACGCGTTGCGGCAGATTACGGGCGGCCTTCAATGTCTTGCGGGTCGGGGCGTTGATATGGTCGAACCCCCTGCGGGCCAGCCGTTTGGCCAAAGGCTCGCCCGCCATTGTCTTTTTTTCGAGGTGCCGCCTCAAGATGGCAACGTTGCGTAGATTGGCTTTCCAGCCAATGTCGAACAGATCGCCTACCAGGGGGATCGTGCCGATCGCCGCGTCAACGCCGATGTTACCGACCATCCGCGCCAAGGTTCCGTTTGAGGCCCCCATCCGGTAGCCGGACAGTACGATGTACCCGGCCGGCGCCAGCGCCAGCGCGTCACCGACGCCCGGCACCAGACCCAGAATGCTGTCCCAACCGACCCGCGTGCCCACAACAGGCAGGCGAAAGGCGCGGTCCATGCCATGCGCCAGCCGTTCAAGCGATTGCAGGCGCTCCTCATGCGGTGTGTCAACCTTAGGCATGATGGGGATCCCGCGCGATAATCCACACGGCATGAACGATACCGGGGATATAGCCCAGCAGCGTCAGCAGAATGTTGAGCCAGAAATGCTTGCCCAAACCAACCTGCAGAAAAACACCCAGTGGCGGCAGGATGATGGCGGCGATAATGCGAATAAGATCCATGATAGCTCTCCCAATTGCGCGGTTGCAGTTGCAGGGACAACGCGCAGCTTTGAGCAAAGGTTCCCGGAATCAGCGCCGTTCGATCACCCCGATCTCATTGAGCGCACGCTCGAATTCCGATCGGCTGGCATCGAAGCTCTCGGCCTTCAGCGTATCAAATCGTTTGCGCAGGGCCACTTTCTCCGCCCCTTTGCAATCATTCCAGGGCCGCCCCTGCAGGGCCATCACCAATACATAGTAACCGATAAAATGTGGCCGGCTGCCCGCTTCCAGCAATCGGGTGTAAGCCGCATCCGCCCCCAGCGCGCGCAATGCTTCGGCGGAGGGGATACCCGCCTTGATACAGGCAGTTTCAAAGGCAGGGCCAAGGTTTCGAATGGCGGAGATCGGCGTGGACATAAAGAGAACATAGCTGCCGACTTAGCGACTGTCACGGTCGTATTTTAGGGAAATTTGAAAGACTTCTATGATGAACTAAGCGCCGGTCCAGCGCTAAGGTTGTAGGGCGCTATCCTTTTTCGCGCATAAAAACGCCCACTGGATAGAAGATCGTCAACGCCGAATTTCTTAATGTGAAATCAACACGCCACCTCTGGCACGACCCAGATACGCCACGATACGCCGAAAGGAATGCAGCATGATCTACCCCATCGTTCTCGCCGGAGCTACAGACGCCGATATCGCCAACAGCGCGGATATGACGCCCCTGCACTTCGAAGAGGCCGCTGGTGTTGACAGCCGCTTTCAAACTTTGCTCTCGGCCCTCACAGTAGCCGAGTTTCACACACCAACCGTGCTGACCAGCAGCGCCTTTGCTGAGGTTACCGAGCGTCAGATGGCGGCACTGAACATCCCCGGCCGCCTGCTGTTGGAACCCGGTGCGACCAAATCCGCGGCCGGAACGGTTGCTGCGCTGCACAGCCTTGGCGGTTCTGCAGATACTCTGGCTCTAATTCTGCCCGCTGACCAGGATTTTGACTATGAAGGCCAGCTTCAAGAAGCTGTGGCAAAGGGTGTGCGGGCCGCTCAGCAAGGCGATATCGTGATGCTGGGTGTGCAGACCGACCGCGCCTGCCGCAGCCGTGGCTACATTGAATGCGCCCGCAGCCTTGCGGCCGATGAGGCCACGCCGGTGAGCAAGTTCCTCGACCAGCGCAGCCCGGCCTTCGACGGTTGGCGTGAGCAGCCTGCAGCAAAGCTCTGGAGCACAGGTATCTACCTTGCCAGACTCGACACGCTGCTTGCCGCCTACAAAAAACGGGCTGCCAGGATCCTCATGCCCAGCAAAACAGCTGTGACCCGAGGCCGACTGACAGAGAGGGGGCTTACACTGGACGCCGAAAGCTATCGCCGTGCCCGCGGCAGCTCTTTTGAGAGCGCGATCATCAGTCAGCATGACCGGCTGTCGGTGGTCGAGCTGGATACGGGGTGGGACGAAGCGGCGGCGTGGCAAGTGGAGCCGGAGGTTGCCAGTGACGCGGAGTGGAACGCCTGGCTCAAGGGCAGCGTCTCCGGTGAGGCAGACTGGTGCAAAACCCTGCCGCACAGCCGCAGAGTGAGTGCAGACCGCCCGGCCGGGACGGCGTGCCACAGCAGTAGGGAAAGCGATGCGGCAACTTTGGCCAGCTGGTATGCTGACCAGCTCCTTGAGGGGGGCACGTGTGGCCCCAATCAGACCACTGCGGAAAGCACCGCTGAAAGTTGGGGCCGCAGCGAGATCCTTGAAAGGGGTGCGCACTATATCGTTAAGAACCTGACCGTGATCCCGGGCCAGAGCCTGCCGCTTCCGGCGGCAACGCTGGGCACCCATTGGCGGGTCGTCGAAGGGGCCGCGATGATCTCTTCGCAGGAACGTGTGCAGATGGTCTGGCGGGATCAAAGCCTGACCAGCGGTGGTGAAATCCAGCAGATTGACAACATCGGTATACGCCCCTTGCAGTTGATCGAAGTGGCACCGGCCCGCAGCATCCGGATGGCAAAACGCAGGGTCTTGTCGGGCGTCGCTTAGGGGTCAGCTGGATCTCCGGCAGGCGCCAAACCTGAAACACCACGGGCTGCAGTATTTTGCGGCCCGGTTTGCGTTTGGCCGGGACTGCGCCTAGTCCCTAAGGGACGGCGCGGAGAGACGTGTCTCGCCTCCAGCAGGCCGCAATGCCTCCACCGCGTCGTGCTGGCTCAGGAAGACCTTGCCGGTGAGGTGATCCAACAGTGCCCCGCGCCGCAACCGGTCCATCACCGGCCCCTTCACCTCCGACAGATGCAGCGTCACGCCCATCTCGCTCAGCCGGTGCATGATCTCCTCCAGCGAGTCCAGCGCGCTGAGGTCGATGTCATTGATCGCGGCGCAGTGCAGCACAACGTGATCAATCTGCGGATCATCCGCCACCCGCCGGTGGATGCAGTCTTCCAGAAACCGCGCATTGGCAAAAAACAGGCTCTCATCAACGCGCAGGGTCAGCAGGCTGGGGTAGGTCTCCACCTCATGGCGCAGGATATTGCGGAAGTGTTCGGTGCCCGGCACCCGGCCCACTTCGGCGATATGCGGGCGCGAGGATTTATAAAGATGCAGCCCTATCGACAGCACCACACCGGCGGAAACACCCGCCTCGACCCCCATCAACAGCGTCAGCGCGATGGTGGCCAGAACGGCAGCGAAATCTGCCTTTGAATAGTCCCAGCTCTTGCGCAGGATAGAGAAATCCACCAACCCCAAGACGGCGGTGATGATGGTCGCGGCAAGGGTCGCCTTGGGCAGAAAATAAATCAACGGTGTCAGGGCAACGGCGGCAATTGCCAGCCCGATCGCCGTAAAGGCCCCGGCCGCCGGGGTTTCCGCTCCAGCGTCAAAATTCACCACTGACCGGGAAAACCCGCCAGTCACCGGGAACCCGCCGGTGAAGGCCGCGCCGAGATTGGCGGTGCCCAGACCGATCAGTTCCTGATCCGGGTCGATCCGCTGGCGCCTTTTCGCAGCAAGGGTCTGCGCCACGGAAATCGATTCCACAAATCCAATGACGGAAATCAGCACCGCAGGCAGCAGCAGCTGCGCCAGCAGATTCTGTGACAGATCTGGCAGGGTGAGGGGCGGCAGCGCCTGCGGCACCACGCCGACAATCTTCACACCGCTCTGCGCCAGCCCCAGTCCCCAGACCGCCAGCGTGGTGACGACAACCGCGGCAACCGGCCCGGCCTTGGTCAGAAAACCCGCCAGGCGCGTCCCGACCCCAAGTCGGCGCAGGGCCGGGTTCAGCCCGCGCCGCACCCAGAACAGAAACGCGGTTGCGCCACCGCCGATCAGCGCAGTTGGCCAGTTGAGCTGCGGCAGATGCTCCAGCAGCGACAGGAGCAACTCAGGCAGGGTGTGCCCCTCCGCATGGATCCCCAGCAGATGCTTGATCTGACTGGTGGCGATCAGCACGCCAGAGGCTGTGATAAATCCGGCAATCACCGGATGTGACAGGAAATTCGCAAGAAACCCCAGCCGCAGCAGCCCCATCGCCAATAAGATCGCCCCCGACAGCGCGGCCAGCGACAGGGCCGCAACCGCGTAGCCCATACTGCCCTGTGCGGCGATCTCACTCAGGCTCGCGGCGGTCATCAGGGAGACCACGGCGACGGGTCCCACCGCCAAGGCGCGGCTGGTGCCAAACACCGCATAAAGCAGGATCGGCACGATTGACGCATATAACCCGGCCTCAGGCGGCAAACCCGCCAGCAACGCATAGGCCAGCGACTGCGGGATCAGCATAATGGTGACAATCACCGCCGCGATCAGGTCATTGGTCAGGGTCAGGCGGTCATACTCCCGCCCCCAGGTCAACAGCGGGACATAGCGGGTCAGGAGAGAGGGCATTCAGGTCTTTCTTTGCGTGTGACATGCGGTCTCGCAGCGGGGCGTGTCTCAAACCGGCGCATCACCTTGAACGACAGCGCAGCGCCGGGGTCAAGCGACCAGCCGGACAACAGGACCGGGATCAGAGCTTGCAGCTGCGCAGGCCCAGAAGCGTGTAGACCGGACAGCTCCGGGTCAGCGCCACCAGTAGCATCACCGCCCCGAAAACCACCGACAATACCGTGGCCCAGGTTGCGGCAAAAATGGCAAATCCGCTGACAAAGGGCGCGGCAATGAGGGCCAGGCCCAGCATCAGGCGCATCATCCGGTCTAGGGTGCCGACGTTTCTGGTCATCTTATCTACTCCTTGGCGATATCTTCTCGCCAGAAACCGCAGATTGCCCCGCTCTGTCTGTGACAAAGTCACCCTGACGCACAACTATCGCCAAAACCGGCGCGCCTCAGCGTCCGGCCAGCTGCCGCAGGGCCTCGCGGTTCACTATGGCAACACTGCCACGCGCCAGCTGCACCCAGCCGCGGCGCTGAAACTCCTGCATCTGGCGCGACACCACCTCGCGGGCGGTGCCCAGATCCACGGCCAGTTGCTGATGGGTCACCGCCAGATGATCATCTGCTCCGGCCAGATCCAAAAGCCCCTGCGCCAGCCGCACGTCAACGCGCTGAAACGCGACCTCGTCAATAACCAGAAACAAATCAGTGATCCGCTTGGAGAAGGCCGAAAAGACAAAACTGCGGAACTCTGCCGAAGTGGCGACCAGCGCGTCAAACACCGACCGGGGCAGGGCTGCGGCGGCCACATCTGTCTCGGCAATGCCTTCTGCCGCGTAGTCTTCATAGGCGAGCAGGCAGGCGGTGGTCAGCACACAGCTGTCGCCCGCGTTGATCCGGTACAGCAGGATCTCGCGCCCACTGTCGGAGACCTGCTGTACCCGAACCGTGCCATCCAAGAGGAACAGCATGTTTTCGGGCGACTTGCCGGGACCAAAAATCACCGTGCCCTGCGGCACCTTCACCAACGCGGATTCGGCGAAGATATGCGCCTTGGTCTTCGAATCCAGCCTGGCCAATCCGGCGAAACGATCAATCCAGAGGGGCTCTGCCGGGGTCATAACTGTCATTCCGTTCCTGCCTGCGCCATTCTGCCACCTTCACCTCACCCCGAGGGGTCGCTGTTGCCCCAAGCCCTTGAAACAGGCTGTGCAACGGCATTTTCAGGAACTAGCATAAATGGGTGCGGTTCGGAAAACCTGAGACCTGTCGCCGCGCTGCGGCTTTCTGCCACCTGCAATTCTGCGCTTCGGTATTAGCTTTGTCACAAGAAGAAGGCCGCGCCACCACAGTTCGCACTCCTAACCGGTCAGGGGCGGCACCGAGTTCTAGGAAAGAGACCAGATATGTTTGATGGCCTGACAGCCGAGACACTGGCACGTATGCAATTTGCGTTCACCGTCTCGTTTCACATCATCTTCCCGGCATTCTCCATCGGTTTGGCCAGCTATCTGGCCGTGCTGAACGCGCAGTGGCTGCGCACCCGGGATGAAACCTACTACACCCTGTTTGAATACTGGAAAAAGATCTTCGCAGTCGCCTTTGGCATGGGGGTCGTCTCCGGCATCGTGATGTCCTACCAGTTTGGCACCAATTGGTCGGTGTTCTCGGACAAGACCGGTCCGGTGCTGGGTCCGTTGATGGCCTATGAGGTGCTGTCTGCGTTCTTCCTTGAGGCTGGGTTCCTCGGCATCATGCTGTTTGGCCGTGCCCGCGTCGGAGATCGGCTGCATATGTTCGCCACCGCCATGGTGGCCTTTGGCACGTTGATGTCGGCGACATGGATCCTCAGCGTGAACAGCTGGATGCAGACCCCCGCAGGCTACAGCATCAATGAGGTCGGTCAGTTTGTGCCGGAGGATTGGTGGCAGATTGTCTTTAACCCGTCCTTCCCCTACCGGCTGGTGCATATGGTTCTGGCGGCGTTCCTGACCACCGCGCTGGTGGTGGGCGGCGTCGGTGCCTTGCATTTGCTGCGTGACAAAACCGATGTGGCAGCCCGGCGGATGTTTTCCATGGCGATGTGGATGCTGATCGTGGTCGCTCCGCTCCAGATCTTTGCCGGTGATATGCACGGGCTGAACACGCTGGAGCACCAACCGGCCAAGGTGATGGCAATGGAAGGTCACTATGACAGCCACCCCGAGGGCGCCCCGCTGATCCTGTTTGGCCTGCCGAATGCCGAAACAAAAACAATCGACTACGCCATTGAGATCCCTAAACTCTCAAGCCTGATCCTGAAACATGATCTGAACGCGCCGCTGGCCGGGCTGGACACCATCCCGGACGAAGACGAGCCGCCGGTTGCCATCCTGTTCTGGAGCTTCCGGGTGATGGTTGGTCTTGGGTTTGCGATGGCGGGTCTTGGGCTGTGGTCGCTTTGGGGGCGTCTGCGCGGGCAGCTCTATGACAGTCGCTGGCTGCACCGCGCCTCGATTGCGATGGGGCCAATGGGCTTCGTCGCGGTTTTGGCCGGTTGGATCACCACCGAGGTCGGGCGCCAGCCGTTTACGGTCTATGGTCTGCTGCGCACCTCCGACAGTCTGGCGCCCGTGTCCGCACCTGCGGTCGCGGCCTCGCTGACGGCGTTTGTGATTGTCTATTTCTTCATCTTCGGGGCCGGAACCTTCTACATCCTGCGGATGATGAACAAGGCACCGGCGACCCGCAACCTTGGTCTGCGTGACGGGCCGGTGCGGGCGGCGGGGATCACCCCGGCGCAGCAGGTTGACCGAGACATCACCGATGATCCCACCCCGCAAGGCAACTGACAGAGGTCCTTACTATGTTGTTTGATCTATCCTTCATCTGGGCCGGGATCATCGCCTTTGCGGTGCTGACCTATGTTGTCCTCGACGGGTTCGACCTCGGCGTCGGCATCCTGTTCCCCTTCGCCACATCAGAGCGCGACCGTGCCACCATGATGAACTCCATCGCGCCGGTCTGGGACGGCAATGAGACCTGGCTGGTCCTTGGCGGCGGCGGGCTGTTTGCGGTCTTTCCACTTGCCTATGCGGTGATCATGCCAGCACTCTATATGCCCATCACCCTGATGCTGCTGGCGCTGGTGTTTCGCGGTGTGGCCTTTGAATACCGCTGGCGCACCACCCGCTGGCGCGGCGTCTGGGACAGCGCGTTCTTCGGCGGTTCCGTGGTCGCTGCCACCATGCAGGGCATCGCGCTGGGCGCGTTGGTGCAGGGGATCGAGATTGAAGGCCGCGCCTACGCAGGCGGCTGGTGGGACTGGCTGACGCCGTTCTCGGTCCTCACCGGGTTGGCAGTGCTGACGGGCTATGCGCTGCTGGGCGCGACCTGGCTCAATATGAAGACCGAGGGTGAGCTGCAGCGCCAGATGCGCGGCTACGCCCGTTGGCTTGCGGCGGCGACTCTGGTTTCAATCGGGCTGGTCAGCCTGCTGACGCCGTTTCAGGATCCGGAGTATTTCCGCCGCTGGTTTAACCTGCCCGGCAGCCTGTTCAGCCTATTGGTGCCAGGACTGGTCGCGCTGTGCAGCTACGCGCTGTTTCAGGGGCTGAAGGGCACGCGGGATGCGCAGCCATTCCTCGCCGCACTTGGGCTGTTTGTTCTCAGCTTTATCGGGATAGGTATCAGTTTTTACCCGTTCATCGTGCCGCCGGGGCTGACCATCGCCGAGGCTGCTGCCCCGGATGAAAGCCTGATGTTCACACTGGTCGGCGCGGTGGTGCTGGTGCCGCTGATCCTGGGCTACACCGCTTATGCCTATTGGGTGTTTCGCGGCAAAATCAACCCGGAGGAGGGCTACCACTGATGCAGGGAAAGCCCGTGAAACCCCGTCGTGAGCGCCAGTCCCCCCAGCCCGAACCGGGCGCGCGGCGCCCTATGGGTCGACTGATGTGGTTCGCGGCGATCTGGATTGCCAGCGTCGCGGCTCTGGGCTGCGTGGCCTATGTCATCCGCTGGGCGGTGGTTCCCTGATTTCGGCAGCCGGAGCGGGTTTATAGGCCCATCATCCGCGCCCGACGGTATATTCAGGATAAAAAAGCGCACTCAGCCACCGGGCTGGGCGCGCTTTCATGATTGAAGCGACTGTTACCAGATATGGTAGAGGCCGGCTGGCGGCTTAAAAAAGGCCAGCCTCCTTGGCTGTCAGCGCGGCTTGGGTGCGGTTCTTGGCCTCAAGCTTGCGACAGAGCGTGCGGACATGCAGCTTGATTGTGACCTCCTGCAACTCCAGCTCGCGGGCGATTTCCTTGTTCGACAGACCGCGACATAGCCCGTCCAGCACCTCAATTTCGCGCGGGCTCAGCTTGTCAGCAAGCGGGTGGGCAGGGGCCTCCGCCTCCTTACGCATCAGCTCAACCGGAACGTAGATTTCCCCGGCGCTCATGAACCGTACGGCATTCAGAAGCGACTGCGCGCCCATTGTTTTCGGGATGAAGCCAACGGCCCCGGCATCCAATGCCTCCTGCGCCGTGCGGCTGGGCGCACTGCCAGAGATGATCGCAACCCCCTTGCCACCATTGGCTTTCAGCGCGGTGCCCAACCCGGCGAGCCCCTGCATGCCAGGCATATTGTAATCCAGCAGGACCAAATCATAAGGCCCGTTTTCTTCAATTTCACTCAGCGCGCCGGGCAGATCGATGGTCGAGGTCACGGCGGCACCACCTTCTGATTTCAGATAGGCGGATATTGTTTCGCGAACCATGTCGTGATCGTCCGCCAAAAGAATACGCATGTAAGCTCCTGCTAAGTACCGGCTTTGATGTTAGGATAACCGTAATTTGGTTGATAAAATGTCAATCGCCCTTTGAGATGGGGCGCCGTGGTCTTTGGCCGTAGGTCGGGCTGGGCCGGGTGAAGGGTTGGGCCGTGGGTGTGGCGGCGGTTGGGGCAGCGGCTGGGGCAAGGGGATCAAATCCGTCCCTCCAAACCCGTAAGCCAGCTCCTATTTTGCCCTTCTGCGGGCGCAACCGCACGTAAAATCGTCCTCAGGTGGCAAAAAATCGCAGTTCTGGTTACGAATCCTATACCAAAGAATAGCAGTCTATCCGCAGGAACAGATGCCCGGCGCGGCGGTTTGTGACAGGTTGGGACCAGATCAAGGATGTGCATGGCCGCAGGGACACGATTGTTCAACGGATCGCACGGGCAAAAGGATTGACGCTATGAAACACTGGCACCTTCACATTGCAGCACTGCTCGCAGCTGTCACACTTTTTTGCGGTCTGCCATCCGGCGCCGTGCAGGCGTCCCAATCGGATGCGGCGGTGCTGACCGTGGCCATCAAACCTGCCAATGGCGGCGACATGCAGCGGCATGAATTCTCCATGGAGGAGCTGCGCAGCCTGCCGGTGGCCCAATTTGATACCCGGACCATCTGGACCTCGGGGGAGCAGGCCTTCACCGGGGTGAGCCTCGCTGCCTTGCTGGCCCATGTCGGCGTCGCCGACGGGCAGTCTGGTGTCGTCGTGGCCCGGGCGATCAATGATTACGCGGTTGAAATTCCCGTTTCTGACGCCACCAGCGGCGGCCCGATGGTTGCCTATGAACGCAACGGGTCGTCCATGTCGGTTCGCGACAAGGGGCCTTTGTGGATCGTCTACCCCTATGATAGTGACCCCACATATCGCACGGAGGCGGTTTATTCCCGCAGCATCTGGCAGCTTGAGGAGATCACAGTAGGCCAATGACAGGCACAGACAGAGGCCTCTCATAGGTGCGGCTCCGGGAAAACCCCTTGGTGTCGCGCAGCGTCCTGATCACCGTGGGCTTGGTTCTTGCCTTGCTCGCGGTGCAGTCTGTTCGGCTGGGGCGCGAGGTGCTGGTACGCCTGGAGGTGCTCTCTACCGCCGCCACCGATAGCCTGCAGTGGACCCTGTCCCAGGCCGAAATTGAGCAGCTGAAGCTGGAGAATGCCATTCTGTCAGCGCGCAGTGTGCAGGATCTGTCGCAGGTGCGCCGTGAATTCGATATCCTCTACAGCCGCGTGGCCACCATCCGCGAAAGCCGGACCTTCCAATCCGTGCGGGAAGCGCCGGAAAATGCCCAAATTCTACAACGGGTCATGGCGCGGATCGACAGGTTGATCACCTACATTGACGGCCCGGATGAGGCGTTGCTGTCCGGCCTGCCAAAGGTAAGCGAGATTTTGCGGGAGAACCGAGATGACCTGCGGGTGTTGGCGCTGGCAGGGCTTTCTGAACATGCGCGCGCAACGGAAGAGAAACGCCTGAACCTCTTTGCGATCCTGTCCCGGCTGGCTTGGGTTGTGCTCGCGCTTTGCGTGGCACTGGGGCTGACCGCGTTGATGTTGGGGCGGCTCTATCAACGCGGCAAGCGCCTCGCTGAACGCACCCGCTTTGCGGTAGCAAGGATGCGCGCCATGATCACCTCTTCCCTGGATGCCATCTTGGTTGTCGGCGACGATGGGCGCATTCAAGAGGTGAACGGCGCGGCAGAGACGATTTTTGGCTACTCCAGAGGGGAAGCCATTGGCGCCGATATGGCGGGGCTGATTGTTCCTGACCACCTGCGGGATGCCCATGAGCAGGGCATGCAGGCCTACTGCGCTGGCTGCCCTCCCAAGGTTATCGGCCAAGGGCGGGTCCAACTGGAGGCCAAGCGCAAGTCAGGCGAGATCTTCCCGGTAGAGCTGTCGATCACCGCGAGCCAATCTGCCGAAGAAACCGTTTTTGTCAGCTATCTGCGCGATATCTCAGAGCGAATTGCCGCCGAGGAGGAGCTCACTCGCACCCGCGACGAGGCGCTGGCGGGCGAGCGGGCGAAAGCAGATCTTCTCACCGTGATGAGCCATGAGATGCGCACACCGCTGACCGGAATCCTTGGCGCGTCTGAATTGCTGGACGGCACCTCCCTGTCGCCGGAGCAGCGCGAGTACCTCTCGGCGATCCGCATCTCAGGCGACCGGCTGATGGCCCATGTCAATAACGTCCTGCAGTTGTCGCAGCTGGAAACCGGGGTCGACTTTGAGCATCAGCGCATTTTCAACCTCAGTGATTTGGTGCAGGAGTTGGTCGATGCCCATCAGAATGTTGCCAGACGTGGCCGCAACGATCTGAGTTTGCACTGTAGCCTCGGGGCCATAGACGATGTGCTTGGGCGCCCGGTGGCGTTGAAGAAGATTTTGATCAGCCTGATCGAGAACGCGTTGCAGTATACTTCGGATGGGGCGGTGTCGGTCGATGTCCAGCGGCTTGGACAGAGTGATACCGTCGAAATCAGCATCGCTGATACTGGAGCGGGTATTGCCGAACATGATCTGGATCGGATTTTTGAAGATTTCATCCGCCTCGACGCAAGTTACGCGCGCAGCAGCGATGGCACCGGGCTTGGCCTAGCGATTACCCGCCGGATTGTTGTGGCCCTTGGGGGGGAGATTTCTTGTGAGAGCGAGCTGGGGGAGGGCAGCCTTTTCACTATTGCGCTGCCGCTACCAGCTTCCCGTACAGGTGGACCCGCCTCTGCTGTCGGGGGCGTTCCGACGCCCGAGCAGAGCGGGGCACAAGCTTTGGGGCCCGCCCCGCAGAGCGCCAACAACCGCCAGCCTATCAATGGCGCAGGGCGGATTCTCGTCGTAGACGATAATGAAATCAACCGGGTACTGGTGGAGCGGATGCTGACCAGTCTCGGCCATCATGTGGTGATGGCCTCTGGCGGCGCTGAGGGTGTTGAGGCCGCCCGGGCGGGCTGCTTTGATCTGATCTTCATGGACATCAGCATGCCCGAGGTCGACGGGATTAACGCCTCCCGCCAAATTCGAGAGCAGCAACTGGCCGAGGGTACACAGATCGTCGCCCTGACCGCCCATGTCGCCGCCCGAGATCACGCAAGGATACTTGACGCAGGGCTGGCTGAGGTGGTGACCAAACCAGTCAGCAGATCAACTCTTGCAGCGGTGATATCGCGCCGCATGCGCAGCGATCGGCCATGCGACAAAGAGATCACTGTAGCGAGCCGGCTGTCAGCATCCGCACCGGAACCCGCCGCGACCACTGGTCAGACTGCGGGCGGGGCGGTGTCGCATTCAGCAGCCAATTCCCCTGATCAAAGATCTGATATTGCTCAATTTTTACATGCTCTTGGCATGGACCGCGGAGCACGATTCCTTGTCGGGTACTGCGAAGAAGTTGGACAATTTCTGAGTGAATTGCGCAGCGCTGAAACCCTTGATCCGGCGTTGCGGCAGGAGGCGCATCGGCTGGCAGGATCGGCTGCAGTGCTTGGTTTCGCTGATCTGAGAGAGGCATTTTTGGGTCTCGAACATGCCGAAATACAGCATGTTCCGGACCTGACAGCATTGGTGCAAATATGGGACCAAGCCAGCCAAGAAATTGCAGAGTGCCTTCCGGGAAAGGCGACGGGCTAAATCGTGGCGCGGTGACGTAAAGCCAGACTGGGCACAGCCAAACGGCCGCATTTTCGATCAGCACAGGAACCCCTGCGACCGGCCACGGGCGTGACTGCCAGAACTACGTTTTTTCAGAATACAGATTTGAATGGTCCCGGCCCGGAGGGAGGGCCGGTGACAGGCGGTCTGCTGCGCTTAGGTGCCGACAGGTGGCGCAGGTTACACTGGCGGTTTGCCCTTCATCGCGCGCATGACCATTGCCACGACGAAGAGAACGAGGAAAATGATGAAAAGAATTTTTGCGATACCGGCAGACGCTCCGGCGATGCCACCGAAACCAAGCAGACCCGCGATCAGTGCCACAACCAGAAATGTAAGTGCCCAACCAAGCATTTTCTCTCTCCTTCAAAAGGTTAGTCCACAATCCGTGGATGCAAGGGTAACGCGTCAGGCCTCAGTTTGTTCCCCTGGCTCTGCGCCCGCGCCTATTGGGTCCGCTGCAGTTAGCCTTTGATTGGCGCAGTGACCAATAGGGGACACGGGCTTTCTCGAGGGTGTCACGAGCGTTGAGGCGGCAGAAGAGGGCGGAGAAAATGTGGAGTTTGCCGGATCGACGACCGGGATCGTGCACCCGTAGGTTTTTTTGACAGTGCATTTATGTCCCGATCAGGCTCCGGGCCGGGATTTCTGTCCCATGCGTTTCCTGAGGTGCGACCGCAGTGCCGGTCGGTGCGCAGAGGTCTGTCTCCGATCTACGCAACCAATCGTTCCCGCGGAAACGGATCAGTGGGCCAGCAGCACAGTTGATGAGAGGGTGTAACACGGCGCATGTCAAAGACCCCGACAGCGATCACTTCGCCGATCTATTTGCCCTTCGGAAACATGATGCCGCAGGTCAGATAGAAACAGGCTCCTGCGGTTGCGACTGGAGGGTGAAATTGACAGCCCCGAAGGCAGCTGCGGCATTAGTCACCGCTAGAAGCACCTCAGAACACGGGTAAACTGCGGATCGAGATTGCTGTTCAGGATTGGGGTGGTTTCGTCTACCTGCCGATGGAGAGCAGGGCGTAAGGGGCTATCCCGTCGCGAGCCGCGGCTCGGGTCTCGAGGTTGGCGCGTTTCATTTCAGGTTTCAGCGGCTGATCGCTTCTCAAAGGTGCGGTTGTCGCTAAATCTTTTGCCGTTTCGTTTCAGGTCCATTTGTGCGAGATAGCCGACCAACCCACAGAGGTGCTTGTGTTCTGTTCCTGATCCCATGATCCATAAATTTGGTAGGAGATTTGCGATTGTAGGATCACCGCGTCACAATGGGAGAAAAGCTCAATAAGCGGGTCCAGCATTGACCGCAAAACTGGTATCGTCATGGCAGAAAATATATACAAATCAGATATTTGGACAAGCTCGCGCCTGTCGGTTGCACCCATGATGGATTGGACCGATCGCCATTGCCGCTATCTGCACCGGCTGCTGAGCAAAGAGGCGTTGCTTTACACGGAAATGGTAACGGCGCCTGCTTTGGTGCGGGGGGGCGCGTTGCATTTGCTGGATCATTCTGTGCAGGAGCATCCCGTTGCGCTGCAACTGGGGGGATCGGACCCGGTTGAGCTGGCGGAGGCGGCGCGTTTGGGGGCAGGGGCGGGCTATGATGAGATCAATCTCAACTGCGGCTGCCCCAGTGACCGGGTACAGTCCGGCGCCTTCGGCGCGGTGCTGATGAAATCGCCGGATCTGGTGGCAGAATGTGTCGCGGCCATGCGGGCCAAGGTGGATGTCGAGGTCACTGTAAAGTGCCGCATTGGTGTCGATGATCAGGACCCGCAGGAGGTGTTGCCGGGGTTTATTTCCGCCATCGCAGAGGCAGGGTGCCCGCGGGTGACGATCCATGCGCGCAAAGCCTGGCTGAAAGGGCTCAGCCCCAAGGAAAACCGCGATATTCCGCCGTTGGATTATGACATCGTGCATCAGATGAAGGCGGAGTTTCCGCAGCTGCATATCTCGCTCAACGGGGGCGTGGCCAGTCTGGATGAGGCGCTGCCGCATCTGGAGCGTGGGCTTGATGGGGTGATGATTGGCCGTGCGGCCTATCACCAGCCCGCCGATATCCTGTCGCAGGCGGATCCGCTGATTTATGGCACCGGCAGTGCCACGGATCCGGTCGCCGTTGTGGGGCAGATGCTGACCTATATCGACGATCAGATGGTGCAGGGGGCCCGGTTGCATCAGATCACCCGGCATATGCTGGGGCTGTTTGCAGGGCGGCCCGGTGCGCGCAACTGGCGGCGGGTGTTGTCAGAGGGCGCAAGTCGGCCGGGAGCGGACACCCGATTGGTGGAAACCGCGCTGGAGCAGGTGACCGGGATCGCGGCCTGATCCGGCAGAGGCCTGAATATGGGCTGATCAAGCATCAGGTCTGCGATGCCCTGCGACCACGGGTCACTGCTGCAATCGACGGACCTGCAAGAAATCCTGAGACAAATTTGCGCTCACCCTGTAGGGGAGGGTTTGGATCTGCGCGCCGCGCACCGCCCACAAGAGGGCAAGGTGCCGACCGGGATCGCGACCGCCATGAAGGAGAGCCGTCAATGTCAGCCCTGACCACCAGTCTTGTGACCACTGCTGCCCTGCTGCCCGCGCCTGCGGTGCTGGCCCAGATGGCCGGCCTGCTGATCGTGACAGGGGCTGTGGCCGGTGTTCTGGCGGGTCTGCTGGGGGTTGGTGGCGGTATTGTTCTGGTGCCTGCGTTTTTCTATGTCTTCCAGACGCTTGGCTATGGCGGTGATCAGCTGATGCAGATGTGTCTGGCGACCTCACTTGCGACGATCATCGTGACCTCCCTGCGCTCAGTGATGAGCCACAATAAGAAGGGTGCGGTGGATTGGGGGATCCTGCGCGGCTGGGGACCGGGGATCGCCATTGGTGCCATCATTGGCGTCACGGTGGCGTCCTCGCTGCGCTCCACCACGTTGCAGGCGTTGTTTGGCGTGCTGGCGTTGGTAATTGGGCTTTACATGGCTTTTGGGCGCGCGGACTGGCGGCTGGGGCAGGAGATGCCAAAGGGCGCCCGGCGCATGATCCTGTCACCCATGGTGGGGTTTCTGTCGGTGCTGATGGGCATTGGCGGTGGCAGTTTCGGGGTACCACTGATGAGCCTGCATGCAACACCCATTCACCGGGCGGTGGCAACGGCGGCGGGCTTTGGCGTGATCATCGCGGTGCCTTCTGTGATTGGGTTCCTGTTCCTGCCAGTTGAGGCTGCGGCGCGTCCGCCGCTCACTGTTGGGGCGGTCAATCTGGTTGCTTTTGTGGTGGTGATTGCGATGACGCTGATCACTGCGCCTTGGGGGGTGAAGCTGGCCCATGCGATGGACCCGAAACCGCTAAAACGGGTGTTTGCGGTGTTTCTGATCCTTGTGGCGCTGAACATGCTGCGCAAGTCGCTCGGCTTTTGATTTTGTTAGGGGTTCGCAATGGGCTGGCAGGACTTCTTAACCCGTGGCTGGTGTGATTTCCCAGCTGATGCGGCCACCCTGGCCTGGGCGCGACATGCCCATGAGGCGGGCGTTCAGGCCTTAGCGGATCCGGCCAATGCCGACTGGCTGCAATGCGAGGGGACCTGGTTCATTGGCGTGGATGCGCTGCCCAATGATGCGCAGGGTCAGCTGCCCGGTGGGCCTGAGCTGGCGGGCCCCGCGCTTGATTTTATCACGGCGCATCTGGGCGGTCTGCCGGATCTGCATCGCGGGCAGGTGTCCTCCGTCTTTCCCGGCTATCCACGACCGCGCCCCGGTGAGGGGGAGGCGGCGCTGCGCTACCGGATCAAACGGGATGCGGCCCATGTGGACGGGGTGAAGATGTTCGGCGATGCCCGTCGCCGCAAGGTGGAGGAACCGCATGCCTGGGTGCTTGGCCTGCCGCTGAATGACAGCAGCGCGGATGCCTCCCCACTGGTGATCTGGGAGGGCAGCCATGTGATCATGCGCCGTGCCTTTGCAGCAGCTTTTGACGGCATCCCATTGGAGCAATGGGGCGATGTTGATGTGACCGACGCCTATACGGCCGCCCGCAAGCAGGTGTTTGAAACCTGTCCGCGTGTCACGGTGTCAGCAAAACCGGGGGAGGCCTATCTGATGCACCGGCTGTGTCTGCACGGTGTTGCGCCCTGGGCAGAGGGCGCCAGCGCACCGGAGGAGGGGCGGATGATCGCCTATTTCCGACCTGAGATGGCGGAGTGGACCGATCCGGTGCGGGGGTGGCTGTCTTAGGTCAGCAATCCTGCCTGGATGTTTCGCGTGCGAAACAATAGGTCAGGGGTTATTCCGCATGATTTTCAAAGTGTTACCGAGGCGCGCGCGGCTTTCGCTGGCAGAAAACTGTGCGGGGTCAGCCCACTACCCGTTGCTGCGCGACATGTGCCGCACGCCGCGTTAGCTGCGTTTTAGGCGGGCACTGCGGCCGCCGCGGCGCTTGGTCAGCTCCTTGGCGCGCTCGGGCAGGGCCTCCAGCAGCTCGGCCCGTTCATCGTTGCTCATCTTGGACCAGCGGGTGATCTCGTCGATGGAGCGGTAGCAGCCGGTGCAGATCCGCGCCTCCGGGTGGACGACACAGATTTGGATGCAGGGCGATTGCACCTCGTCACGTTTCCAGACCTCGTCGCTCATCTGCTTTATCCTGCCTTGATATGGCGCATCCGGTCGAGCGCCCCCTGCAGGATATACGACGCAGCGACGTGATCGATCACCTCTGCGCGACGTTTTCTGCTCGTATCCGCCTCCAAAAGCGCTCTTTCGGCGGCAACCGTGCTGAGGCGTTCGTCCCAGAAGCCGATTGGCAGCTCTGTCAGCTTGGCCAGATTGCGGGCAAAGGCGCGGGTTTTCTGACAGCGCGGTCCTTCGGTACCATCCATATTGCGGGGCAGGCCCAACAGCAGCGCGCCGACCTCGCGGGCTTTGACGATTTCGAACAGGCGTTCTGCATCCAGCGTGAATTTCTTGCGCCGGATGGTTTCGAGCGGTGTCGCCACGGTGCCCATCCGGTCCGAGATGGCGACGCCCACGGTTTTATCGCCAAAATCCAGCCCGGCAATCGGGGTGAAATTCGGGACTGCCGCCGCGAAGGCTTCAAAGTCATCATAGATCATTGGGTCAGTCCTGCCTGTTTGGCGGCGGCGGTGATGGTGGCAAGGGCCTCGGGCACCTCGGCGAAGACCTCTTGCGCCTCAGCATAGATGGCTTGCGCGCGATCGGTCTGTTGCAGCACCGATAGGGCGCCGATCAGCTGCGCCCATTCCTGCGGCGTGCCGCCGGTGGTGGCGAGCCGGTCTGAGAGGCCCTCAACCATGCCACGGATCATCTGCTGGCGGTCTTCGGCGCTCATGTCTTCCGCGGCGGCGATATCGTCGGCGCTGGGACCTGTCGCAGGGGCAGAGGGGGCGCGGCCCGGTGCAGGCACGCTGCCGGGGGTGATCGGCGTGTACTCAACACCGGCGCGATAGGCGATATCCTCAATCTGGGCGCTGATGGCGGTGACCCAGGGCGCGCCTTCCGGTCCCATGGCGAGGGTTTCGCTCCAGACCTCATAGGCGACATCCGGGCGGCCGATCTGGGCCATCATCAGCCCCCAGTAATAGCGCGCGCCGCCGTCAAAGCGGTCGAGCGTCAGCGTGGTGCGCAGGGCGTCCTCCGCCTCCGGGGAGACATAGCCGCCGGCGGCCATGATCTGCAGCTCTGCCAGCTCGCCGAAATCGCGGGCCTCCACATCACCGGACATGATGCGGATGTAGTTTGCCTTGGCTTTGGCAGCGGCGGCGAAATTGCCGAGGTTGGCCTCATGCTGGGCCAGCAGCGCCTGACCCTGCGCGTCGTCAACGCGTTTGCTGGCGGTGTCGCGCAGCTGATCGACCAGCGTGGCATAACCCGGCTCTACCACGCGGGCCGGGCGTTCGGGGGCGTCGGCCTCCGCCTCAGCCTGCGTGGGACGGGTGGCGGCGCGTTCCGCGGCGGCGTCGATGCGCAGTTGCAGGCCAAGGTCGCTGTAGCCCGGCGCGCCGAGATTGGCATAGAGCAGGTAGGTGCCACCGCAGACCAGCCCGATCAGCGCGATGGCGGCAGCGCTGGTCAGGGTGCGGGGCTGGGTGTGGCCGCTGGCGGCGGCCTGGACCTGAGCGTCGGCGCTCAAGATGCGGCGGGAGATCTCGGTGCGGATACGCTCGGCATCGCTGGCCTGCAGCACCCCGCGCGCCAGATCCTTGTCCACATCGCGCAGTTGCTGTCGGTAGACCTGCAGGTCATAGGCGGCGGCCGGTTCGCCGCTGTCGCGTCCGCGCAGCAGCACAAGGGACAGCAGCGTGGCGGTGGCCAGCGTGATGAGGCTGATAACGATCCAGAAGGTCATGGGGGCTCCCGCAGTTTCAATCCCATGTATAGGGGCTGGGGGGCGGAAAAAAGGCCTATCTGCTGCGGCGCGCTGTCCCGGTGGCGGGCGTAGAGGACGCAAAGGGTGCGATGAGCCTGTGGCGTCTTTGCTGCCGGATGTCGCAACCATGCATGATTGCGACGATAAACGGCGCAGGTCAGCCTTGTCTGTGGTGCATACCCGTTAACAGTCTCGAACCACGGATTCGCCCATGAAACGTTATTCTGCCTTTGCTGTCGCGCGTGAGGCGCTGCGCTACCACACCGGATGGGAACGCGCCTGGCGCTCTCCCGAACCCAAACGCCACTATGATGTGATCATCGTCGGGGCCGGTGGCCATGGTCTGGCCACGGCTTATTTCCTTGGAAAAAACTATGGCATCACCAATGTCGCGGTTCTGGAAAAGGGCTGGTTGGGTGGCGGCAACACCGGGCGCAACACCACCATCATCCGCTCCAACTACCTGCAGGATCCCTCCGCCGCGATCTATGAGAAATCGCGTTCGCTCTATGAGACGATGAGCCAGGACATCAACTACAACGTGATGTTCAGCCCGCGTGGCGTGATCATGCTGGCGCAGACCGAGCATGAGGTGCGCGGCTACAAGCGCACCGCCCATGCCAATGCGCTGCAGGGCGTGCAGACCGAATGGATTGAGCCTGCGCGGGTGAAGGAACTGGTGCCGATCATCAATCTGGAAGGGCCGCGCTATCCAGTTCTGGGCGGGCTCTGGCAGGAACGCGGTGGCACCGCGCGCCATGATGCGGTGGCCTGGGGCTATGCGCGGGCCTGTTCGAACATGGGCATGGACATCATCCAGCAGTGCGAAGTCACTGGTGTGCGTAATGAAAACGGCCGTGTCGTCGGTGTCGACACCACCAAGGGTGCTATCGACTGCGACAAGCTGGGCATGGTGGTTGCGGGCAATTGTTCGCATCTCTCCGAAATGGCCGGTTTCCGTCTGCCGGTGGAAAGCGTGGCGCTGCAGGCGCTGGTGTCTGAGCCGATCAAACCCTGCATGGATGTGGTCGTGATGGCCAATACCGTGCATGGCTACATGTCCCAGTCCGACAAGGGCGAGATGGTCATCGGCGGCGGCACCGACGGGTTCAACAACTACACCCAGCGCGGTTCCTTCCATCATATCGAGGAAACTGTGCGCGCCCTCAATGAGACCTTCCCGATGGTCAGCCGTCTGAAGATGCTGCGCCAGTGGGGCGGGATCGTGGATGTGACCGGCGACCGTTCACCGCTGATCTCCAAAACGCCGGTTGGCAATATCTTTGTCAACGCAGGCTGGGGCACCGGTGGCTTCAAGGCGATCCCGGGCTCCGGCTGGGCGATGGCGGAACTGATGGCCACAGGTCATTCGCCGCTGGCCGAAGAGTTTTCGATGATGCGCTTCAAAGAAGGCAAATTCATCGACGAGAGCGTCGCAGCGGGTGTGGCACACTGATGCCGCGCACCGTCGTAAAATTCTTGGAAGAATTTTGCCGAGGATTTTCGAAAATCCTTGGCCCCCAGTTGGAGAGGTCCGCACAATGCTGATCCTTGAATGCCCCTATTGCGGCGTCAAAGCCGAAGAAACCGAACTGGCCGCAGGCGGCGAGGCGCATCTGAAGCGTTTTGGCCCCGGCTCGTCAGATGAAGAGTTTCATGACTATCTGTTCATGCGCGAAAACCCCAAGGGGGTGCATTTTGAACGCTGGCGCCATGCCAATGGCTGCGGCAAGTGGTTCCATGCCGCCCGCTGCACCACCACGCTTGAGGTCTTTGGCACCTATTCGGCGCAGACCTATGAGCCGCCGCAGGAGATCCTGGATGCGGTCACGGCCAAACGCCCCGGTTGGACATGGCGGGATCTGAAATGATCGCCTCTCTGAACGTCACCTCCCTTTTCGTCGCCCTCTCTTGCGAAAGGTCCGCCACATGAGCACGCGCCTTGCCAAAAACGGCCGGTTGATCGACCGCTCCAAACCGATCGAATTCACCTTCAACGGCAAGCGGATGAAGGGCTATGCAGGCGACACGCTGGCGTCTGCCCTGTTGGCCAATGACCAGATGATGGTTGGCCGCTCGTTCAAATATCACCGCCCGCGTGGTCTGGTTGCGGCTGGCCCCGAAGAGCCCAATGCGCTTGTGGGGCTGGGCACCGGCGACCGGTTTGAACCCAATCAGCGCGCCACCACGACCGAGCTGTTCTCGGGCCTGTCGGCGCAGTCGCAGAACCACTGGCCGAGCCTTGAGTTCGACGTGGGTGTGGCCAACAACGCGCTGGCACGCTTCCTGCCTGCGGGTTTCTACTACAAGATGTTCATCCACCCGCGTCCCCTGTGGAAACATGTCTATGAGCCGATCATCCGCCACTCTGCCGGTCTGGGCAAAGCGCCGGACAAGGAGCTGAAGGACGCCGATACTTACGAGCATTTCTATTATTTCGCCGATGTGCTGGTGATTGGTGGCGGCGTGGCTGGTCTTCAGGCGGCCAAGGCGGCGGCCAGCTCCGGTGCCAAGGTGTTGTTGCTGGAGCAGAACAATCACTGGGGTGGTCGTGCGCCGGTTGACGGTGGTACCATCGACGGGATGGAGCCGGACGCCTGGGTTGAGAAAACCCTCGCCGAGCTGCGCGCGATGGACAATGTCACCCTGCGCGACCGCTGCATGGGGGCGGGCGTTTATGACCACGGCTACGCGCTGGGGTATGAGCGGCTGACCGATCATGCGCCGGGGCAGGGTGGTCCGCGCCACCGTCTGTGGCGGATCCGGGCCAGCCAGATCGTCACGGCAACCGGTGCCATTGAACGTCCCCTGTCCTTTGCCGGGAATGATGTGCCGGGCGTGATGCTGGCAGCCTCCATGCGCGATTATGCGGTGAACTGGGGGGTGACCCCGGGCCAGAAAGTTGTGGTTGCCACCAACAATGACGACGCCTATCGCACGGCAATTGCCCTGCATGGCGCGGGTGTTGAGGTGGTCCGTGTGCTCGATGCCCGCGACAGCGGCGGCGGGGCCCTGATGGAAGAGGTCCGTCAGCTGGGCATCCGCGTTGAATGTGGCCGGGCCATTGCCAAGGTGAAGGGCGGCAAGCGCGTCACATCCGTGGCGATCTGCGCCCAGAATGGCGAAGGCGGCGCGCAGGAGGAGGTCGAGGCCGATGCGGTCGCGATGTCCGGTGGCTGGTCGCCGGTTGTGCACCTGTGGTCCCATTGCGGTGGTAAGCTGGTCTGGGATCAGGCCCATGCGAATTTCCGTCCCGATGCCTCGCGTCCGCCGCTGGGTGCGGATGGCAATGGGTTTGTCATCGCAGCAGGTGCCGCCAATGGCGCTGCCGGTCTGGCGGCGGCGTTGAGCGATGCGCAGGCCGCAGGGGAAGCGGCGGCGAAGGCCGCTGGCCGCAAGGTCAAAGCGGCGGCCGCGCCGGTCGGAGATGCGCCGGTTGAAAAGGCGATGGAGCCAGTGTGGCTGATGCCCGCCAAGGCTGACATCAAGCTGCGCATGAAGACCTGGTTGGACTATCAGAACGACGTCAAGGTTTCGGACGTGCAGCTGGCCGCGCGCGAAGGTTTTGAGAGCGTCGAGCATACCAAGCGTTACACCACGCTGGGCATGGCAACCGATCAGGGGAAGCTTTCGAATATCAACGGCTTGGCGATCCTTGCTGATGCGCTTGGGTCTGAAATTCCACAGGTGGGTACCACCACGTTCCGTCCGCCCTATCACCCGATTTCGATGGGGTCGATTGGCGGTGAGGCCCGCGGCGAGATCTTCCAGCCGCTGCGCAAGACGCCGATGCATGACTGGCATGACAGCAATGGTGCGGATTGGGAACCGGTGGGCCAGTGGCGCCGTCCCTTCGCCTATGTGCGCTCTGGCGAGAGCCTGCATGACGCGGTGAACCGCGAGGTAAAGAACACCCGCGAGAACCTCGGCCTGCTGGATGCCTCGACCCTGGGTAAGCTGGTCGTCAAAGGACCGGATGCGGGCAAGTTCCTCGACATGATGTACACCAACATGATGTCGACGCTGAAAGTCGGCAAATGCCGCTACGGTCTGATGTGTTCGGAGAACGGGTTCCTGATCGACGATGGCGTGGTTGCGCGCATTGATGAGGACACCTGGCTCTGCCACACCACCACCGGCGGTGCCGAGCGGATCCATGGACATATGGAAGAATGGCTGCAGACCGAATGGTGGGACTGGAAGGTCTATGTTGCCAATGTCACCGAACAGCTGGCGCAGGTTGCCGTCGTTGGCCCCAATGCCCGCAAGGTGCTGGAAAAGCTGAACGAAAACGCGGGCGGCGGCATGGATCTCTCCAAGGAGGCGCTGCCCTTCATGGAATGGCGTGACGGTGAGATCGGCGGCTTCAAGGCGCGGGCCTACCGGATCTCCTTCTCGGGTGAGCTGTCCTATGAGATCGCGGTTGCGGCCTCGGACGGGCAGGCGTTCTGGACCGCCTTGATGGAAGCGGGCAAGGAATTCGGGGTGATGCCGTATGGCACCGAATGTCTGCATATCCTGCGTGCCGAGAAGGGCTTCATCATGATTGGTGATGAAACCGACGGAACCGTTATTCCGCAGGATCTGGGCCTGAACTGGGCGCTGTCGAAGAAGAAAGAGGACTTCCTCGGCAAGCGGGCGCATACCCGCAGCCATATGGCCGATCCCGACCGCTGGCAGCTGGTGGGTCTGGAAACCACCGATGGCTCGGTGCTGCCGGATGGCGCCTATGCGGTGGGCAATGGTGTGAATGCCAATGGACAGAAAAACACCATCGGGCGCGTGACCTCGACCTATTACTCGTCGAACTTGGGCCGTGGCATCGCCATGGGTCTGGTCAAGCATGGTCCCAAACGGATGGGCGAAGTGATCGAATTCCCCGGCACCGACGGGACAATCTACAAGGCCAAGATCGTCGATCAGGTCTTTTACGACAAGGAAGGGGAGAAGCAGAATGTCTGATCCTGTCAGCGCAATGAATGGTGCGAAGTTTTCCGGTTTGGCGCAGGTCGAAGACAGCGGGCTGCAGGGGATGATCACCCTGCGCGGCGATCTTGCATCTGACACCCTGAAGGCGGCGGTTAAAGCCGCCACCGGGGCGGATGTTCCAACCAGCGGTCAGGTGTCACTGACCGATGTGGGCGGTGTCGCGTGGATGTCCCCGGATGAGCTGCTGCTGCTGGTGCCCTACGCCGAGGTTGAGGCCAAGGTTGCTGACTTGTCAGAGGCGCTGAAAGGCGAGCACGCGCTAGCGGTTAACGTCTCAGATGCGCGCGGTGTGTTCCGCCTGTCTGGTGATGGTGCTCGTGAGGTTCTGGCTAAGATCTGCCCGGTGGATCTGTCGGCTGAGGCCTTCACACCCGGTCAGTTCCGCCGTACCCGCATGGCGCAAGTGGCAGCGGCCTTCTGGCTGGACCACGACGGCGCGTTTCACATCGTCTGCTTCCGTTCCGTTGCCGGATATGTCTACAATTTGTTATCCACAGCGGCGCACCCACAATCTAAGGTAGGCGTGTTAACTGGTTAAGGCAATTTAGCCTTGTGGCGTGTTTTACGCTAAGTTACAGTGTCCTTGGATTTCCGGGGGCACTTTTTTATTTGGTATTGTTGGTCGTTGACCAGTTTCTGATTCGTGATTTTCCCTAGTTCGGAAGCGTCGTGATGCTGCGTGGTGCCGCCCCGCAGCCCTGGCTGTTGGGAGGTCGAAATGTCCAAGGTCGGTGACCTGTTTGTTCCAAGGGCCCGGGTACTCGGTCTTGTGGCCGGGTTTGCGCTTGGGGCAGGTCTGGCGACACCGGCTATGGCGCTTTCAGGCGTGTATACCTGCACAGTTAAATCACTGTCGGGCCGAGGCTGGATCCCGCCACAGATCAGCTTGCATTTTCACGATGAATGGACGGCAGAAGTGGTGCATACCGGCAATGTCAGCGCTTTGTCTGGGCGCCCGTTGAAAGCAGGATTTTTCCGGGTGAGTGATGTATCCTTTCGCCTTAGCTGGATGGTCATCAGTGCGTCTGTCGGAAATGGGTCCGAAGCGGTGAATACCCATTATCGTGCCGTGTTCAACACCCAGAACAAGAAACTCTCGGTACAGGTTATCTCTCTCGACAGCAGGGCAAAACCACCGCGCGGGATTGGTCAATGTGTCCAAGTGACCAGTTAGCTGATGATGTCGAAATTGCGCCGTAACGATAGCCGTTGACAATCTGAGATGCAACTGTCAGGCGAGTGTCTGATTTTGTATACGTCCAGAAGAGAGCGCAGGCTTTACCAATGAAAACACTGATCAAAACCGCCGCCGTCCTCGGCACCCTGTGTGCTGCAACGCCTGTCGCGGCGGCGCCGGTGACTTATGATTGCACCCTCCAGTCTTATGAGAAACATGGCTGGATCGCGTCGCGCGTTCTTGTTTTTGTAGACCATGAGGAAAAGGTCAGTGGCGTGATGGATGGCATTATTGCCAGTCGTCAGAAAACCCCGATGATTGTGCCTTATGATCAGCGCTCTAAGCAGCGGTTGAAGTTGAAGTGGACCCTGAAAAACTTGGGTTCGAGCCAAGGATCAACCAAAGTCACATATTCCGCGACCATGGACGAGCCGCGTATGAAGTTGTCGATTTCTGCCCGTGTGCATGGCGCAGATAACCGCCCCTCCGGCAGCGGCCCTTGCAAGCGCAGCGACATCAAGCTGAATTGACGTGAAGGCGCGCCAATGGCGCAGCTTAGCGGATCGTGTGGCAAGGTCTCAGGCAGCGGTGTCTTGCAAAATGCTGCGGATATTTTTTGGTGTTTCCCCGGCTTGGTCTTGACCAGAGGGGACACCAGCCGCATGTATCTGCCTAGAAACGCAACAGATACTACAGGGGGCCCAGATGGCTTTTGAACTTCCCGATCTTCCTTACGCCCATGACGCGCTGGCATCCAAAGGCATGTCCGCCGAAACACTGGAATATCACCACGACCTGCACCACAAGGCTTATGTCGACAACGGCAACAAGCTGATCGCGGACACCGAGTGGGATGGCAAATCGCTGGAAGAGATCATCAAGGGCACCTATGACGCCAATGCAGTTGCCCAAAGCGGTATCTTCAACAACATCTCCCAGCTGTGGAACCACAACCAGTTCTGGGAAATGATGGGCCCGGGCGAAAGCAAGATGCCGGGCGAGCTGGAAAAAGCGCTGGTAGACAGCTTCGGCTCGGTTGACAAATTCAAGGATGAGTTTTCCGCCGCGGGCGCCGGTCAGTTCGGCTCTGGCTGGGCCTGGCTGGTCAAGGACACCGATGGTGGCCTGAAAGTGACCAAGACCGAAAACGGCGTGAACCCCGTTTGCTTTGGTCAGACGGCACTGCTGGGTTGCGATGTGTGGGAGCATTCCTACTACATCGATTTCCGCAACAAGCGTCCGGCCTATCTGACCAACTTCCTCGACAATCTGGTCAACTGGGAAAACGTTGCATCGCGCATGTGATACTTGCGTAAGTGATAGCTGCGCAGCAATCAGAAATTTGGCCTCGTCCACGATCGGACGGGGCCTTTTTTTGTGCCGGGACCATGGCATCCAGCGGAACAAATCCTCGCGCTCAGTGGTTGTGTTTGTGAACCCACAACAGATGGAGGACCGACATGGCAGACCGCGTCAGATCAAAAGATGGCCGTCAGGAGACCAAGGAGATTCTTGGCGCTGAGGGCAAGGTATCGCATGGCGGGCGCACCGGTGGTCGACTGGCCCGGGAGGTCGCGACCGAGGATGAGGAAAAACGCGCCATGGAACGCCCAGCAGGTGCAACACGGGTGACCAAATCCAACGAGCAGGAGGATCAATAATGGCACAGCTTGACCACGGCACCTTTGTGTTGGTGACCGACAGTGAGAAGGCATTGCTGCTACAGAACACCACCGATGCGCAGAATCCACATTTGGAGGTGCGCCGCAAGGAAGAGCAGGACAATCCGTCTGACATTGACCAATCCGCCAATCGGCCCGGTCGGATGCATGATGGTGGCCCCGGCCAGCGTTCGGCACTGGATGATACCGACTGGCATGAGTTGGCCAAGGAGCGATTTGCCGACGACATTGCCGATCTGCTCTATGAACGGGCGCATAAGGGCAAGCTGGGGAACATCGTGCTGGTGGCCTCGCCGCAGGTTCTGGGCAATCTGCGCGGCAAACTGCACAAGGAGGTGCAGGATCTGGTCACAGCGGAAATTCCCAAGACGCTGACCAATCACCCGATTGATGAGATTGAGAAGATTGTGCAGCAGGAGCTGGCTGCCTGATTGGTGCCAAGCGACCGGCGAAATATGAATTTAGAAAACGCGGTGCTGTGAGGCGCCGCGTTTTTTTTGCGTCTCGCAGCGGTTCGTGCTGCGATCTCGCAGGGTCTGGGCATCAGCCGCGCAGGGTTGCCAGCGCATCCTCCACAGTGCTGACCCAGGTGAGCGCCTCGGTGGTTTCCGTGCCGGCAAAGCCTTCGGCCACCACATGCTCGACCAAGGCCTTCAGCGGATCCCAGTAGCCATCGATATTGAGGATCAGGATCGGCTTTCCATGCAATTCCAGCTGGCGCCAGGTCAGTGCTTCGAACAACTCGTCCAGCGATCCGGCGCCGCCGGGCAGCACCACCACCGCATCAGCATTGTAAAGCATCACCTTCTTGCGCTCATGCATGGTCTCGGTGACCACATAGGTGTTAAGATCGGTCTTGGCGACCTCGCGGCGGACCAGATGCTCGGGGATGACGCCGAAGGTGTGCCCGCCTGCGGCCTGCGCCGCACGTGCGACCCGGCCCATCAGACCGACATCACCGGCGCCGTAGACCAATCGCTGACCCTGCGCCGCTAGCCCGGTGCCGAGCGCCTCGGCGGCCTCGGCATAGGCGGGGCGGATCCCGTCGCGCGATCCACAATACACACAGACGGAATGAATACGCATGGCAGTCACCTTTTTTGTTGTGTTCGGAGGGGAAATAAGTCGTCCTTTGGTCCCTGATAGCGGCATTGAATGGCTGGCTCAAGCAAGCGGGGGGCACATCCCGCAGGATCGACAGCGACGGCGCCCCGGAAGGGGGTTGTCGAGGGTCGGAAGGGAAGGAACAGAATGACGGATGTAACGGGCAAAGGCGGGTTGTCTGCAACCGCCATCGGCGGGGTTGCGGCGGTGGTCGTGGTGCTGGGCGGGGTGATTTTCCTGCAATGGGGCGCCTCGGAGCAGACAGAGGCGCCCCGCAGCACTGCGGGCACGGGGGACAGCGCGGTTATTTCGCCTTCTGCCAGCTCCGATGGCGCGCGCGCGGTACCTGTCCCCGCCCATGAGGCCCCTGTTGCGCAGCCCCCCGCCGTGACTGCGGAGACGAACAGCGCTGACGCCGCTGCGCCCGCTGGCGAGGATATTGCGGAGGACGTGGCTGGCGGTGATACCTCAGCGCAGGCTGTGACGGATGCGGGAGAAGACGAGGATGCAGCGCTGGCCCTGAATGCGCCGCAGATGGATCTGGCGCGGTTTGAGACCGACGGCAGCGGCATGGTGGCGGGGCGGGCGACGCCCGGTGCGGTCGTATCGCTGTTGCTGGACGGGGTTGTGGTGGAGCGGCTGACGGTGCCCTCCGATGGCAGTTTTGTGCTGTTCACCACCGTTGCCCCGTCGACCCGCCCGCAGGTGATTTCGCTGGAGGCGGCGCTGGGGGAGGCGGTTCTGCCTTCGGATGCGCAGTTTATTCTGGCCCCCGTGGTCCCCGTGGCCCCGGTTGAGGTGGCGGAGGCCCCGGTTACTGAGCGGCAGGTGGCGGACGAGGCGGCGGCCGGCGCGCAAGCAACAGACCTTGCATCGGCGGCGGCTCCGGAGGGGGATCGTCCTGCTGCCGGTACGGCTGATGCGGACACCAAACTCTCCGAAGCGCCGGAACCCCGCGGCAGTGACGTTGCAGCGGATGCGCCAGATCAGGCCATCGCTCAGACGGATGTGGCGGACAGCGAGGCAGAGGAACCCGTCGTCGTGGCGGCTGCCGGGGGAGCGTCTGAGGTGTCGCAGGAGGAGACGGTGACAGCCGGCAACGACATACCGGCGGCGGAGACGCAGGCTGTCCCTGCCACGGATGACAACCGCGATGAGGCGCAGGACGCAGCGGCTGTGCAGGGTGCGAAGGGTGATGCGGCGCAATCAGATGACGTCGCGGCGACAGCGCCGGAGATCGCGGCAGAGGCGGCGCCGGAGCAGAGGGCGGTGCTGCGCTCTGATGCCAGCGGTGTGACGCTGGTACAGCCGCCGACGCCAAGCCTGGCCGAGGCACCACAGACCGTGGCGCTGGATACCATCTCCTACGATGCGGAGGGCGCCGTGGTGCTAAGCGGTCGGGTGCGCTCCGATGCGGTGGTGCGCGCCTATCTGGACAATGCGGCGGTTGCCGATCTGCCGGTGGACGAGGAAGGGCGCTGGTCCGGCGTCCTGCCGGATGTGGCGCCGGGGATTTACGCGCTGCGGCTGGATGCGTTGGACACCGACGGCAAGGTGCTGAGCCGTCTTGAGACCCCGTTCAAACGGGAGGCACCAGAGGTTTTGCAGCCACCGGTCGAGGCGGCCGCCACAGGTACCACAGCACCGGATGCAGCCCCCACCGGGGCGAAACCGCTGGTGCGATTGGTCACCGTACAGGAGGGCGACACCCTCTGGGCAATTTCGCGGGAGCGGTATGGCGACGGGCTGCTTTATGTGCGGGTGTTTGATGCCAACCGACAGGCGATCCGGGACCCGGATCTGATTTACCCCGGTCAGGTATTCTCCGTCCCGGTGCAGTAAGACCATAGCCTGATCCCGCCAGGGGGCTGCATACCGTGCCGCCCCTCAGCCAGAAGATGGGCCATGATATAGTGGCTGCGCTGGTCAAAGTGCCACGCGGCCCCTATGTCAAAGGTCTTGCAGTAAGGACATGTGATGACAGACAGCGATATGACAACCGCGCAGGAGGAGCGTCGCTCCGGTCTGCGCACGTTGCGCCGTGTTTTCCCCTACCTTTGGCCCGAGGGGCAGGCCTGGGTCAAATACCGGGTTGTGGCGGCGCTGGCGGTGCTGATTTTGGCAAAGCTGGTCGCGGTTTACACGCCGATGCTCTACAAAGGCGCGGTGGACAGTCTGGCGGGCGAGGGCGTGCCGCCGTTGGCCCTGGGGGCGGTTGGCCTGACCGTGGCCTATGGGATGGCGCGGATCCTCACCACCGGGTTTCAGCAGCTGCGCGATGCGGTGTTTGCCCCGGTTGGCCAGCGCGCCCTGCGGCGTCTGGCGCTGGAAACCTTCCGCCATATTCACCGCCTGTCGATGCGCTATCACATCACCCGCAAGACTGGCGGGTTGAGCCGGATTATCGAACGCGGTGTGAAAGGCGTGGAATTCCTGCTGCGCTTCCTGCTGTTTTCCATCGGACCGCTGGTGCTGGAACTGGCGCTGGTCGCCATCATCCTCGCGGTGCTATTCGACATCTGGTATTTGGTCGTAGTGGCGGTCACGGTCGCTCTTTATGTGTGGTTCACCTTTGCGGTGACCGAATGGCGGGTGAAGCTGCGCCGGGAGATGAACAAGCAGGACACCGATGCCAATCAGAAGGCCATCGACAGCCTGCTGAACTACGAGACGGTCAAATATTTTGGCGCCGAGGATCGCGAGACTGAACGTTATGATGTGGCCATGCGCGCCTATGCCAAGGCAGCGCTGAAGACGGCCTATTCGCTGGCATTCCTGAACTTTGGCCAGAGCCTGGTGATCACCGGCGGTCTGGTGGCGGTCATGGTGATGGCGGCAATCGGCGTGCAGCAGGGCAATCTGACGGTGGGCGATTTTGTCATGGTCAACGCCTATATGATCCAGATCACCGTGCCGCTGAACTTCCTTGGGACTGTGTACCGCGAAATCCGGCAGAGCCTGGTGGATATGGGCGAGATGTTCGATCTGATCGAACAGGACCCGGATGTGAAGGATGAGGGCAACGCCAAGGTCTTGCAGGTCAACGGCGGGGCGATTGCGCTGGAGAATGTGGAGTTCGGCTATGACAGCGACCGCCAGATCCTGAAGGGCGTCAGCTTTGAGGTGGCGGCGGGGCAGACGGTGGCCATTGTCGGGTCCACCGGGTCGGGCAAATCCACCATCGGGCGACTGTTGTTCCGGTTTTATGATGTGACGCGCGGCGCGCTGCGCATCGACGGGCAGGATGTACGCGAGGTCACGCAAAAGAGCCTGCACGCCGCGATTGGCGTGGTGCCGCAGGATACCGTGCTGTTCAATGATACCATCCGCTACAACATCGCCTATGGCCGCGCTGGCGCCACTCAGGAGGAGGTCGAACAGGCCGCACGCGATGCGCAGATCCACGACTTCATCATGCGGCTGCCAGAGGGCTATGAGACGCAGGTCGGCGAGCGCGGGCTGAAGCTGTCGGGCGGTGAGAAGCAGCGGGTGGGCATCGCACGGACGCTGCTGAAAAACCCGCCGATCCTGCTGCTGGATGAGGCGACATCGGCGCTGGACAGCGATACCGAGCAGGAGATCAAGGAGGCGCTGTCGCGGGCCGGGCAGGGACGCACGGTGATCACCATCGCGCACCGGCTGAGCACGGTGGCGGAGGCTGACCAGATCATTGTGCTGGAACAGGGCGAGATCGCCGAACAGGGCACCCATGAGGATCTGCTGGCCAAGGACGGGCGCTACGCGCATCTGTGGCAGCGCCAGCAGTCGGATCAGGACGCGGCGTAGCCGTTGCGTTCTGGATATCGGCTATCTCGGGGTCTGTGTCTGCGCGTCTAACCGCTGACGTAGACCCCGTCCTTGGGTTTGTAGAAAATCTTCTGATTATGTAGCCGTCCGAGCAGATCATGGATCTGGCGCAGGCTGTCCTCGCGGCTGTGACCAGCGATGCCCTGTGCCTGCTGGTTGGCATCGGCCAAGCTGTCGCGAGTGCGTTGCAGCGCGGCCTCGATCAGGTCGACATCGGCGATGGTCAATTCAAACATATCGTTGAAATCGGGCATGGGCTGGGTCCTTTCTGCTGGGGGGCTCTGGCGGTGGTGATCTGCCTGCTGAAACGAATAACGCCCCGCGAGGGCGGGGCGTTGTCATGTTATTCAGCGGCGCGAAGCGGTGTTGACGGCGGAGTTTCGCGGTCGTCGCGCGTGGTGGTCTTGGCCGGGGGGCTGTCCGGGTTCGGTTCAGCCTCCCACAGGATTTCCGTGGTGGGCAGGGTGCGGGCCTTGGTGGCCAGCCGCATATCCCGGGCAATTCGGCTGGACCGGCCACGGGTGAGCCGGGCCAGCAAGCGGCCGAGCGCGCCCAGGTAGATTCGCAGCCAGACCCGAATCGCCAGCAGCGACGGCGTGACCAGCAGCGTCAGCACAGTGGCGATGCCAAGACCGAAGACCACTGCCGTTGCCAGCTGTTTCCACCACAGCGAGGTCGGGCTGTCGATCGAGTAGCCGCCATTGATGAAGTCGAGGCTGAGCCCGAACATCATCGGCGCAAGACCTGCCATCGTGGTGATGGTGGTCAGGAGAACCGGGCGGATGCGGGCCTCGGCGGTGCGAATGATCGCCTCGATCCGCGGCATCTTCTGGGCGTATTCCTGATAGGTGTCGATCAGAACGATATTGTTGTTCACCACGATCCCCGCCAGCGCGACGATACCGGTGCCGGTCATGATGATCGAGAACGGCTGCTGCATCACCATCATGCCGATCAGCACGCCGGTGGTGGAGAGCACCACCGCCAGAAGCACCAGCACCGAGTTGTAGAAGCTGTTGAACTGGGCCAGCAGGATCACGAACATCAACGCCAAGGCACCGGCAAAGGCTTTCATCAGGAAGGCACCGGATTCGGCCTGTTCTTCCTGATCACCGGTCCATTCCCATGTGATGTCCTTGGGCAGCGGGTCGGTGTTCAGCCATTCCGTCAGGGCGGCGATGCGTTCATTGGCATTGAGGGCGACAACGCGGGCGTCATCGTCCAGCGCGGTCTGCACCGCCTCAAGACTATCGGCGCTGGCGAGGCTGCGCAGCTTCAGCGGCGCACCGCTTGGTCCGGTCAGGTCGCTGGCGCTGGTGTCGCTGCCCTCGGCGAAGGATTTCACATAGGCCAGCGTCTGGTCTTCACCGCTGTCTCCGCCGGTGGTGATCACCTTCGAAAGGCCGGGTTCGATATCCGCCTTCACGTCATAATAGCGCTGCTGTTGGACACGGCTAATCTTCTCCAGCTTTGGCACCGGCTGGCGTGAGATGAAGTTGGACAGAGGCACAAGGCCGTCCTCGGTGCGCAGTTTCATCACATCAAGGGTGGAGAGGACGCGGTCCTCCTCCGGCAGGCGGACGCGGATTTCGATTTCCTCATCCGAGCTGTCGACGCGCATGGTATCTAGAAGAATCCCGCGGGTGACCAGCTGCACCATGGCGCCAACGGTGGCGACATCAGCGCCGTAGCGGCCGGCCTTTTCGACGTCGACGTCGATCTGCCAGTCAATGCCGGGCAGGGGCAGGCTGTCCTCGATCAGGTCCAGCCCTGGGGTCTCATCGAACCGGGCGCGGGCGGTCTGCGTGGCGGCGGTCAACGTGTCCCAGCTGTCGCCCTTCAGGCGCAGATGGATCGGCTTACCAGAGGCAGGCCCCTGCGCCAGTGCGCGGATCTCAGCCTCGAAACCGGGCAGTTTAGCCAGCTCGGTATTGATCTCCTCAATCACGGTGTCGCCGTCGAAATCGGTCGCTGTGACCTCACGGGTGAACCAGCCGTTGAACCAGGTTTCAGTCTGGGTCGGGCGATCCTCCCAGGGGATGATCTCGAACTGCACCTGACCTACGGTGTCGGGCGGTGTCTGCGCGCCGGAGGCATCGGTGTTCAGCCCGCCTTCACCCGCGAAGGAGAAGACATTGACCACCGCGGGATGCGACAGGATGACCTGTTCGGTCTGGCGCACCATCTCGTCCTCTTCCATCAGTGAGGTATTGCCGCGCGCCCGGACATAGGCGGTGGCCTGTTCCGGTTCGGATTCGACAAAGAACTCAACGCCGTAGTTGTTGGTCGAGAACAGTGTGAAAACTGTCATGATGGAGAAGGCAACAGCCCCGATCGCAACAAGAGGCATCACCGGATTGCCGACGATGAACTTAATGAAATGGCCGAAAGGAGTGTGCGTGTAACCCGCTTTGACGGATGTTTCCCGGCGGCGCAGGCTGGCCGCCCCCAATGTGACGGAGGCGCCGAAGGACGCCAGCACAAATATCAGTGCGCCAAACACTAGTGCAGCCCCATCCGGCACATCCGAAGGCAGCAGGTAGCCGCCATTCAGCATCTGCATCGCGCCTGCAAACATGCCCCAGAGCATCACGGGCACCAGCGCCGCGCGCAGCCACCAGGGCGCAACAGCGCGCAGCCCATCGGAGAGGTTCTCGAACAGGCGGCTCATCCGGCCGGTGACGCCGCCCATGACGGGCAGGTAGATCAGCGCCACCACCAGCGACGCCGACAGAACAAAGATCAGGGTGACCGGCAGCATGCCCATGAATTCACCGGGAACACCGGGCCAGAACAGCATCGGCAGGAACGCACAGAGCGTGGTCGCGGTGGAGGAGACCACCGGCCAGAACATGCGCTGCGCCGCCTCGACATAGGCGTGCATCGGGCCGGTGCCTTCCTTGATGCGTTTGTCGGCGTATTCAACCACCACGATGGCGCCATCCACCAGCATGCCCACCGCGAGGATCAGACCAAACATCACGATGTTGGAGATGCTGATCCCCATCACAGCAAGCAGCGCAAAGCACAGCAGGAAGGAGGTCGGGATCGCAAAGCCGACCAGCAGGGCCGCCCGGCTGCCAAGCGCCGACAGCACCACAATCATCACCAGCGCGACGGCGGTCAGAACCGAGCCTTCCAGCTGGCCGACCATGGAGGCCACGACGCGGCTTTGGTCATTTGAGGTGCCGACGGAGACGGCTGCTGTCAATTCCGGCGGCCATTTGGTTTTTGCTTCAGCCAGCGTTTCCTTCACCAGATCAACAGTGTCGATCAGGTTGTAGCCTTTCCGCTTCACCACCTGCAGGGCAACGGTATCCTCACCGTTGAACCGGGCAGTGCCGCGACGGTCCTCGAAGGTGAAGTTGATGGTTGCCAGTTCGCCAAGCGTGACCACGCGGTCGCCATTGGTCTTGATCGGCAGCTCATAGATATCACGCACGTCGTCAAAGGAGGAGGGGATCTTCACTGAGAAGCTGCCCTGATTGCTCTCGACCTCGCCCGCCGCGATCAGTTGGTTGTTGTTCTGCACAACGGTGATCAGCTCAAGCGCCGTGACGTTGTAAGCCTCCAGCCGCAGGGGGTCGATCAGCACCTCGACCATTTCGTCGCGATTGCCGGCGATCCCGGCCTCAAGCACCGGCTCCAAGGCCTCAAGATCGTCCTGCAAATCCTTGGCGATCCGCGCCATTGTGCGTTCCGGCACGGCGCCGGTCAGGTTGACAATGACGATGGGGAATTCGGAGAAGTTGATCTCGTTGATCGAATATTTCTCAGCCCCCTCGGGGAAATCCGCCTCGGCGGCGTCCATCGCATCGCGGACGTCGGCCATGATGGCGGTCTTGTCCCAGCCAAAGTCAAACTCAAGCGCCACGCCGCCATAGCCTTCGGCGGCGGTGGAGGACATTTTGTCGAGCCCGTCCAGATCGGCCAGCTCGGTTTCCATCACCTTGACCAGCAACGTTTCGGCATCCTCGGCAGAGATGCCGGGGAAGGGGACGGAGATGAACAGGGCCGGAATTTCGATGTCCGGCTCACCCTCTTTCGGGAGGCTGGCATAGGCAAAGCCGCCGACCAGCAGCGAAATGGCAATGAATGCCAGGATCATACGGGCCCGTTCTGCGGCCCAGCTGACGATACCGGTCATTGGGATACCTCTTTAAACGTGGGCGCAACAGAAACGCCCGCAACAACAAAATCCTGTCCAACGACGATCACATCGGCCTGTTCCGGCAGACCGCCCACCCAGACGCCGCTGGCTTCGTCGCGCAGCAGCTGGATGGGGTAAAACCCGACGGTCATGTCGTCTTTTACCACACGCACACCCAATTGACCGTCGTTATTCAGGGTCAGCGCCGACTGTGGCAGGTAATGCGCTTTGGCGCCCTCGGCTGAGATCACGATATCGGCGGTCTGGCCGTCGCGGATCGCAAGATCCGGATTGGGTACGGTGATTTCCACCTCGAAGGTGCGCGTGGTCGGATCGGCGGAGCGGCTGATAAAGGTGACCTTGCCCTCAACATTGCGACCATTGGCCAGTTCCGCCCGCGCGCCTGCCCCGATGGTGACGCGGTTCACCTCAGTTTCGGGCACATAGCCAACCAGCTTGATGGTCTCCAGCTGGATCACCGTCGCGCAGAGGCTGCCAGGTTGCATCAGGCTGCCCAGCTCGGCGGTATCGCTTTCCAGCAGCCCGTCGAAGGGGGCCAGAATGTCCAGACGCGCCAGTTCCTTTTCAGCGGCGGCAACCTGGGCAGAGGCAGATTCGATGCCGGCGCTGGTGGTTTGCAGCCCAGTTTCCGCCGTGGCGACGCCAGCCACCGCCGAGCGTTCCGCCGCCTGCGCGGAGGCAAGACGGGTTTCAGAGGCAAAGCCACCTTCGGAGAGTTTGGCGGCTGCTGTCAGGTTGATCTGCGCTTCCTTGAGGCGGGCGCGGGCCTCGTCCAGGCGGGCCTGCGCCTCGGGAACGCGGATTTTTGCCTCGCTCAGTCGGGCCTTGGCCTCCAACAGCGTGGAGGGGCGGGTGCCGGGATCCAGTTTGCACAGAAGATCGCCCGCCTTCACCTGCGCGCCCTTGCGCAACGGTTCTGACAAAACGGTGGAGGTGGTTTCGGAGCGGACTTCGACCTGGCGGATCGCTTGTGTCTGCCCGCGCAGGACAACCGCGCTGTCGATGCCACGGGCGGTGCTGCGCAGGGCGACCACGCCGACGCCTGAATTGCCGGTCTTGTCAGCGCTGGCGGCCTGCGGGGCCGCAGTCGCTGCCGCTGCCGCTGCGGCGGGTGTTTCGGTCGGTTCGGAGGCATCAGCGGATGCGGTCTCATCGCTGAGCTGCTCGCCACGGGCAAAGGCCAAAAGCGCATCCCGCTCAATCACGGCATAATACAGGCCTGCCGTCACAACAGCAGCAGTCATCAGGGGAATTACACGCATCTTGGGCCTTCCTAAGTCATAGTCATCCCGTCCGGGACATATAGAGCCACTCAACAATCATACCATTAATGGGCATATTCGGGCGAACTGGCGCCAAGTGATATGGGTGATATAGGTATTGTCCATACTAAACTCTGTAGTTCAGTTCACATTTTTTGCCTTTTTGGAGCAGTTTGTGGCCGTGCCGGGGTGTCAGGGCCACTTGGCTTGGCACCGGTTGCACTGTAAGAGAAGCAGAACACAGGAAACTTTCCGGCAACTGCGGGGGCGGTTGCGGGATCTGCCAGGGACATTTTCATGAGCGACACCGACAGCTTTATCGATGAGGTGACAGAAGAGGTCCGCCGCGATCGCCTGTTCAAGATGCTCAAACGTTATGGCTGGATTGGCGGCGTTGCGGTGGTGCTGATCGTAGGCGGGGCGGCCGTGCGCGAATTTAACCGCGCCCAGACCGAAGCCGCATCGCAGGCGCTTGGCGATCAGATGATTGCAGCGCTGGACAGCGATGACAGTGCGGCACGGGTGACAGCCCTGGATGCAATCACCGCTGAGACCGCAGGTGGGGATACGGTTCTGAAGCTGTTGCAGGCGGGCGCCTTGGCAGATGCCGGAGACCGTGCGGCGGCTGTTGAGCGGCTGAATGCGGTTGCGCGCAACGGTGAGATGCCCCTGATCTATCGTCATATTGCAACGTTCAAGGCGCTTGGTCTGCAGCAGGAGAGCCTGCCAGCGGCAGATCGCCGGATCCAGTTCGAGGCTTTGGCCCAACCCGGTGCGCCGCTGGCGCTGCTGGCACAGGAACAGCTGGCACTGATTGATATCGAAGAGAACAACACTGACGCCGCCATTTCGCGGTTGCAGGAGATTATTGCCTCCGCCGGTGTCACCTCGGACTTGAAAGACCGTGCTTCGCAAGTGATTGTGGCGCTTGGGGGAGCGCTGGAGCCGGTGGCGGCGACAGAAGGCTAAGATCAATTCGGCGCCGATGGGCGCCACGATAGCGTGCAGTACAAAGTGCAGTAATGGGGCAGGGCAATGACGGCAGTAACAAGCTTTTGGAGCGCGAGGGGCATTCTGACGGGGACCGCATTGGCGTTGGTCCTGTCCGCCTGCGCCGAGCCTGAGGTCATCCTGCGCGGCGAGCGTCTGGATCTGCGCGACGACAGCGTCACGGTTGTCAGCAATGAGACCCGCGCCATTGCGTTGCCTGCAACGCGCAACAACGCCAGCTGGCCACAGGGGCCGGGCGTTGAAGGGCTGCGCCCTGTACATCCGGCGCTGGCTGCTGCGCCGCGCGCAATCTGGGCCACCTCGATCGGCGACGGTGACAGCCGCCGCCAGCGCATCACCGCGACACCGGTTGTGGGCGATGGGCGTATCTACACGCTGGACAGCGGCGCCAAGGTTTCGGCCGTTAGCCCTACCGGGGCGTTGCAGTGGCAAAGCGAGTTGTTGCCTGCGTCTGACAGCTCAGGGCAGGCCACCGGTGGCGGTTTGGCCTATGACGGTGGCGTGCTTTATGTCTCGTCCGGCTATGGCGTGCTGACCGCGCTGGATGCCGCCAGCGGGGCAACCATCTGGCGGCAGGAGCTGGAGGCCACAGGCTCCGGTCAGCCCACGGTGCGCGACGGTTTGGTCTATCTGGTGGCCGGAGATGATACTGGCTGGGCGGTGCATGCCAAGGATGGCCGGATTGCCTGGCAGGTTCAGGCCACCCCCAGCCCCTCGAACATTCTGGGCGCACCGGCGCCTGCGGTCACCTCTGATCTGGCAATCTTCGCCTTTGGTTCGGGCGATCTGACCGCAACCTTCCGCAGGGGCGGCCTGCGGCGTTGGAACGCCTCCGTGGCGGGTAAGCGGATTGGCCGGACCATTTCCCGTATTAGCGATGTCACCGGCGCGCCTGTAGTGTCCGGCAACCGGATGTATGTGGGCAACCAGTCCGGGCGAACAGCGGCTTTTGACCTTGGCAGCGGTGATCGGCTGTGGACTGCGCCCCATGGGGCGGTGGATCCGGTCTGGGCGGTTTCGGGCAATGTGTTCCTGATCAGCGACCTTGGCCAATTGGTGCGGCTGGATGCGGACAGTGGCGCAGCTGTCTGGGCGACGGATCTGCCCGGATACCTCAAGGATAAACCCCGCAAACGCGGCGCAGTAGTGGCCCATCACGGGCCGGTTCTGGCCGGTGGTCAGGTGGTGGTGGCCTCCAACGACGGGCTGTTGCGCTTCTTCAGCCCCGAAAGCGGCGCGTTGCTGCGCAGCGTGGCGGTGCCCGGCGGCGCCAGCACCGCGCCTGTTGTGGCGAATGGCACGCTTTATGTTGTGTCCACCAAGGGTGAATTGCACGCTTTCCGATAGCGCTTTGATGCGGTAGGAGAGATTTACGCAGCGATGTGCTCTGGCAGGGCGCGCGCAGATGCGCTATGGGGCGCGTCTGAATCGCAGAAAGTTGGTCTGATGTCTTTTACCCTCGCTATTGTGGGCCGCCCGAATGTGGGCAAATCCACATTGTTCAATCGTCTCGTCGGCAAGCGGCTGGCGCTGGTGGATGACCAGCCCGGCGTCACGCGCGATCTGCGCGAAGGGGAAGCGCGTCTCGGCGATCTGCGCTTTACCGTGGTGGACACTGCCGGTCTGGAAGATGCCACCGACAACTCGCTGGAAGGGCGGATGCGCCGACTGACCGAGCGGGCGGTTGATATGGCTGATATCTGTCTGTTCATGGTGGATGCCCGCGTTGGCGTGACCCCGGTGGACCAGATGTTTGCAGAGATCCTGCGCAAGAAATCCGCCCATGTGATTCTGGCCGCCAACAAGGCTGAGGGCAACGCCGCCGATGCCGGTGTGCTGGATGCCTGGGGCCTGGGTCTGGGGGAGCCGATCCGCCTGTCCGGTGAGCATGGCGAAGGTTTGAATGACCTTTATTCGCAGCTGATGCCGCTGGCGGATGAGTTTGAAAAACGCGCCGAGGATGACAGCCCCGAGATTGACGTCGTTCTGGACGAAGACGCCGACGAAGACGATCTGTCGGTGCCGATGCCAACCCGCAATAAACCGTTGCAGGTGGCTGTTGTCGGACGTCCCAATGCGGGCAAATCCACCCTGATCAACAAGATCCTGGGCGAGGATCGCCTGCTGACCGGGCCTGAGGCCGGAATCACCCGCGATGCGATTTCGCTTCAGATCGACTGGCAAGATGTGCCGATGCGCATCTTCGATACTGCCGGCATGCGCAAGAAGGCCAAGGTGCAGGAAAAGCTGGAGAAGCTCTCCGTCTCCGACGGTCTGCGGGCGGTGAAATTTGCCGAAGTGGTGGTGGTCCTGCTGGATGCGGCGATCCCGTTTGAACAGCAGGATCTGCGGATTGCCGATCTGGCCGAGCGGGAAGGCCGCGCGGTGGTGGTCGCGGTCAACAAATGGGACATTGAGGATGAGAAGCAGGAAAAGCTGCGCAACCTCAAGGAAGCCTTTGACCGGTTGCTGCCGCAGCTGCGCGGCGCGCCGCTGATCACGGTTTCGGCGAAGACTGGCAAGGGGCTGGACCGTCTGCACGCAGCGATCATGCGCGCCTATGACGTCTGGAACCGCCGGGTTCCCACCGCGGCGCTGAACCGCTGGCTGACGGGGATGTTGGAACAGCACCCGCCGCCCGCCCCGCAGGGCAAGCGGATCAAGCTGCGCTATATGACCCAGGCGAAGACCCGTCCGCCGGGCTTTGTGGTGATGTGTTCACATCCCGACAAGATGCCCGAGAGCTACAATCGCTATCTGGTCAACGGGCTGCGGCAGGATTTTGATATGCCCGGCTCGCCGATCCGTCTGACGCTGCGCTCGCAGTCGGACAAGAACCCCTACAAGGGTAAGAAAAAGGCGCCGCCGTCGAAGCTGCGCAAACATCTGGAAGGCCGCCGCAACTAAGCGCGCGCCTGTTTCTGGTTAAAATATCAGGCAGTCTCCCACCTTGGGGGCTGCCTTTTTTCATGGCTGGGGCAGGTTTGTGCCTGCGGTATCGGCAAGATTTGACCGCAAGCCATTGGCTTTGCTAGGCTTCACCATAGGTTATTGAAAGATGGGGCGCGTGCCTTGCAGAACTGGGGTGTGACTGGGCCGGGCACAGGGATCGGATCGGCACAGGCAGGGCAGACGCCGGGATATGAACCGTGACGGTTCGGGATATCGCGAGGTTATCGGCCATGTGCTGAGGCCTGGCGTCACGGCAGTGTCACACGGCGTCTCTAGGGAACATCCCATGGATTTGAGAGCATATACGCGGACCTATTGCGAGAAAGACAACCGGCTGGCCGCGCTCAGCTATTTCGGGACATTTGCGGTCTATTTCCTCGCGCTGACGGTGGCGATCCGCCACGCGGAGGTCTGGTATCTGATGCTGCCTGCGGGGGTGGTTTTTGCCTTTGCGGCGGTGCGGCTTTACGTGCTGCAACATGATACCGGGCATCAGTCGCTGTTTGAAACGCGCCTCCAGAATGAGCTTGCCGGTCATGTGTTGTCGCCCTTCACCTTTGCCCCGTTTGAGGTGATGAAGCAGAACCACAATGAGCATCACGCCTATGTCGGCAATCTGGAGCACCGCGAATCCGGCGAGATCCACACCATGACCCTGCGCGAATGGCAGGCGGCGGGATGGGCGCAGCGGCTGGCTTATCGGCTCTATCGCAATCCGCTTGTGCTGGTGCCGCTGGGGGCGGCGTTTACCTATTTTGTCCGCTACCGTTGGCCAAAGAATACGCTGCGGTTTGGCGCCTTGGGGGTGGTTCTGCACAACGTCGTCATTCTGCTGCTGCTTGGGCTGCTTTATGCCATTGCGGGGACAACTGGCGTGCTGATCTGGCTGGGATTTTCGTTTCTCGGTGGGATGATCGGTGTGTTTCTGGTGTATCTGCAGCATAATTTTGAAGACACCTATTGGGATCGACGGCCCGACCTCAATCCGCAAGTTGCGGCGCTTCAGGGATCCTCCTGTCTTGACTTTGGCTGGTTTTTTGACTTTGCAGTCGCCAATATCACGCTGCATGACATTCACCATTTCAACGCCCGCATTCCCAGCTACCGGTTGCGCCGCTGCCACTATAATCTGCCGCCCGAGATTGCACCGCGTCGCATTGGGTTTGGCGAAGCGATCCGCGCTCTTGGGCTGAAGCTCTGGGACGAAGATCATCAGCGGCTGGTGCCATTCCCGCCGGGCAATGCGCCGGGGCAACTGGCCACGGCAGCAGGGCAAACCAATACGCAGGAGCCTTCATGACATCCATCGCCAAACTTCCCGGAGTCGGCCCCGCGCTGGCGCAGATTTTGACCGACCATGGCTGCGCTACGATTGAGGCGGTGGCGGGGAAATCGCCGCAGGAGCTGAGCAATATCCCAAGGATCGGCAAGCTGCGCGCGGCAAAGCTATCTGCAGAAGCAAAGAAGGCCCATGGGGAAACCAGCCCAGAGCAAGGCAAACCTGCCCGCCGCGCAAATGGGGTCGCTCCAGCGATGCCGAATGGTGCAGCGCAGGAGAAGCCCGTTGACCACGCTGAGGCTGATAGGCTCAGCTCCGCGCTGGCCGCGGCTGAGGCTGCCCGTCGTGCAGCGGAAGCCAAGGCCGAAAAAGCTGTGCTGAAAGCCAAAAAATCCGCGAAGAAAGCCGCGGCGCTTGCTGAGGAATTTGCTGCCGCAAAGGTGAAAGCCAAGGCGAAGGCCAAGCGGGTGAAGGCCAAGGCCAAACGCGCGATTGAGAAGGAAAAGGCCAAGGCGAAGGCCATCCTTGAGGCCAAACATAACCCGAAGAAAGAGGCACCTAAGAAGGACAGCGGCAAGAAAGACCCATCCAAGAAGGACCCGACCAAGAAGGCGTCAGCCAAGAAAGACGCGGCCAAGAAATCCCTGGCCAAAAAGCAACCTGATCCGGGTGCTGCTGCGAAGGGTAAGAAAAAGAAATAGCGCCGCCGGGACGCTATGATGAGAACAAAGAAAAACCGACGCAGTAAGGCGCCGGTTTTTTACTTTTTATTAAGAGGTTGCGCGCAGTTGTTAAACCAATGCGCCCTCCGCCGTCAGGGTCAGGCGACCGCCCAGATAGGGGGCCAGAACCTCTGGCAGTTTGACGGACCCGTCTTCCTGCTGGCCGTTCTCCAGCACCGCAATCAGGCAGCGCCCGACCGCTAGACCAGAGCCGTTGAGCGTGTGCAAATATTGCGGTTTGCCGCCATCAGCCGGTTTGAACCGCGCATTCATGCGACGGGCCTGGAAATCACCGGTGGTGGAGACCGAGGAAATCTCGCGGTAGGTGTTCTGACCGGGCACCCAGGCCTCGATGTCGAAGGTGCGGCGCGCGCCGAAGCCCATGTCCCCGGTGCAAAGCACTACGGTGCGATAGGGGATGCCCAGTTTTTCCAGCAACCCCTCAGCGCAGCGCAGCATGCGCTTTTGCTCATCGTCGGACTGGCTGGGGTGCACAACCGAGACCATCTCGACCTTCTCAAACTGGTGCTGGCGCAGCATGCCGGAGGTGTCTTTGCCCGCGCTGCCCGCCTCGGAGCGGAAGCACAGCGTATGCGCGGTCATGCGGATCGGCAGGGCGGCCTCATCCAGCGTGTCGCCCGCGACGGAATAGGTCAGCGGCACCTCGGAGGTGGGCACCAGCCACCAGCCATTGGTGGTCTGATAGCTGTCATCGCCGAATTTCGGCAGCTTATCGGTGCCATACATCGCCTCGTCACGCACCAGCACCGGGGAGTTCACCTCGGTGAGGCCGTTTTCATCCACATGGGTGTCGACCATGAACTGCGCCAGCGCGCGGTGGATGCGGGCCACGGCGCCCTTCAGCAGCACAAAGCGCGCGCCGGAGATCTTCGCCGCGGTTTCAAAATCCATCGCCGCCGCGACGCCCTTGATTTCAAAATGCTCTTTCGGGTCGAAGGCAAAATTGGGGAGCGCGCCCCATTTGCTGACCTCGACATTGTCGTCCTCATCGGCGCCCGCTGGCACGTCCTCGGCCGGTAGGTTGGGGATGCGCGCCAGCACGTCGGTCAGCTTCGCGTCCAGCTCCTTGGCCTCGGTCTGCAGGGCTGCGACTTCGGCTTTCTTGCCGGCCACCTCGGCGCGCAGACGTTCGAATTCGGCGTCATCCCCCTTGGCCTTGGCCGCACCGATGGCCTTGGCCGCCTTGTTCTGCTCGGCCTGCGCGGTTTCAGCCGCCTGGATCTTGGCCCGGCGGGATTCATCCAGCGCCAGGATGTCAGAAGACATCGCCGCATCCCCACGCCGCGCCAAAGCGGCGTCAAAAGCGGCAGGGTTCTCGCGGATCGCGCGGATGTCATGCATGGGAGGTGCTCCTAAAGCGTTGAATCAGTGCCGCCAGCATATGCCGGATGGGGGCGGGAAGGGGAAGGGGGCGCGAGGTATTGGCGCCGGGGTGTTGTGGGATGGCACGTTAGGGGGCGGTGGGAGGCGTGTAGTTGTGAGGGTCTGTTTGCCATTTTCTCCATTCTCGGAATGTTTGGCCATGGCCCATTGCAAGTTTTGGCCAATGGGCGGGCCAATCCGAGCTGTCCGGTCCGCTGCCGTTCGGAAGAACAGTATCTGTTGTGCCAAATCCGCTATTAAGCTGTTCTAGGCCTATATTTGTACGAGAAAAATCCACTCGGCTCAGCAAAGAGCCCGAAAGATCGGCTCGATTGAGTCTGCTGGTGCCATCAATCGTTGCTGCGCTGATATCTGCGCCCTGCATATTCGCGCCTCCGAGGCGTATTCCCTGCATCTTTGCTCTGCGGAGGTTTGCACCCCGCAGATTCGTCGAAGCGAGGTCGGCTCTTTGCAGCTCGGCATCGGAGAGGTCAGCGCCCTGCATGTAGGCATGGCGAAGACTCGCGCCCCGTAACATCGCTCTCCCGAGAAATGCTTGCTGTAGATCCGCCCCGCTAAGGTCAGACGTCAGCATCTCAGCATTGCCCAGATTGGTACCTTGCATCTTCGCAAATGGGAGACTGGCATTCAGTAACTGTGTATCTCTTAGAAATGATCCTTGCATATGGCTCCCCGACAATATGGCACCTGACAGGTCTAGACCTGTCAGGTCGAACCTTTGAAGATTGGCGTGTCGCAGATCAATAGAGATGCTTACGCAGTTCACTGCTCGGATCCGTTTCATCCGGCCTAGAACCTGAACCGCATTTTCCATGTCTGAGCGTTTAACAGTTAGCCCAAATAGCCAGCGGTGCAATTCTTTAGGCGTCGGTTCTTCTGGAGGTATCTCGGCGGGTACTTCGCGGGACAGTTCGCGCACATAAACGCTGAGCAGTCGCGAAACTCGGGGAGCTGTGTCCGGGCGCTCCTTCACCAGTCCCTCCAACCGGTCGATGGCGGCGTTGCGCCGGGTTATGTCATCTTCCCAGATATTTTGTTTCCGCTCTTCGTCCCAGCGCTGGCGCATGGCGTGTAG
>NZ_JSWJ01000015.1:0-151013 GCF_000826845.1 Phaeobacter sp. S60 | reverse complement strand
CAAGTCAGCCCGAAGCGGACGCGATCAGCCAACCGCTTCAAGTCGACAGAACCCAAACATGGGCGGTAAGCCGTCATTCGCTGCGGTGTCCATTTCGATATAGTACAGGTTGAAAAGCTGACATCGATACTTTGGAAATTCAATTCGCGTCATAGCCACTTGCACGCTGCGCTCATATTCCTAAATGTCGCGTTCTCAACTATATAGACCTGCAAGATATTGTATTGAGGTGCTACGATGGCGATTTTTGACATCGAAAAGGATGACTTACTGCGGTTGTCCGACACTCTGTTGGAGGAGTTGATAGCAAGGCTGGCCGAAGCAGAAGTCGCCGCACATGGGCATAGCCCTTCGAGTGTCAGTTGGTCGGGCTCGATCAAAGCGCCTGACGAAGGCATTGACATACATGTGCAAGTGAATGCACCCAAACTGGACACAGGCTTCATTTGCCGTCCAGATACTATCCTTCAGTCCAAGAAGGATTCGATGTCGAAGTCGTCGATCACAGCGGAGATGACGAAAGACGGCGAACTTAATCCAACTATATCAAACCAGGCGAGGATCGGGGGCAGCTACATCATTGTGAGCCTCGCTGACGATTGTTCGCCACCGATGAAGAAGGATCGCCTCGACGCCATGCGAGCGGCTGTGGCCAATGATCCCAACAATGAGGACATCCACCTCGATTTCTTCGACCGTTCAAAGCTGGTCCAATGGGTGCGGCAGCACCCGTCGGTGTTGCTGTGGCTGAAAGGCAAGCTTGGTCAGGGTTATTCGGGATGGCAGCCCTATGGAGCCTGGAGCAACCCTCCAAAGGGGTCACCTGACACTCTCATCTCTGGCCCAGGTATCATCGTCCAAGTGCCGACGGAGCGAGGTCAGGAGCTTTCAATCGAGGACGCTATAGAACCTATGCGGCGTTTGATCCGCACCTCAAACAAGGCGATCCGCATCACGGGGCTTTCAGGTGTTGGTAAGACAAGGATTGTTCAAGCGCTCTTTGACGAAACGGTCGGAGACGATCCTCTCGACAGAACCATCGCCGTCTACGTGGACACGGGACAAGACCCTGATCCCTCCGCATCTGCAATGCTCGACCGTCTAATCGCCGAGGCGCGTCGCTCGGTGATGATCCTCGACAACTGCCCATCTGAACTGCATTCGGCATTGGCAAGCAAAGTGTCGGCTGCAAGTGGTGATGTCAGCCTGATTACAGTTGAATATGACATTAGAGATGACAAACCTCAGACCACAGAGGTCATCCATATCGAAGCCAACGGACCAGAGGTGGCCGAGGAGTTGCTTTTGCGGCGTTTCCCTGCAATTGGCCAAGGCAATGCACGAAGGGTCGCCGAGTTTGCCGATGGCAACGCCAGGGTCGCGTTGGCCATTGCAGAGCGAGTTGAACAGGGTGAGAGCCTGGCCGAATTATCCGATGCCAAGTTATTCGACCGACTTTTCCAGCAGCGTAAGGGACAAGACGGCGATCTTCGCGATCAGGCTGAGACTCTGTCACTCGCGTATTCATTCTCAGTTGCTGATCCAGAGGTTGGGCAGAACGAACTAGAAGTCTTGGGCTCCATTTCTGGCCATACCAAGGCGCAATTGTTTCGAGCCGTGAAGAAGTTGGCAGAACGCCATGTCGTTCAAAAGAGGGCGCATTGGAGGGCCATCTTGCCCCATGCTGTTGCGAACAGATTGGCAAGCTCGGCGCTCGACAGCATCCCCACCGAAGCTCTGAGATCGACTTTCGAAGCGGCTGGAAACAGTCGTCTTCTTATGTCTTTCGCTCACAGGCTTGGCCTGATGCATGATCATCCGGTGGCCATTGAGATCGTTAAGGCATGGCTGCAACCTGACGGCCTATTGGGGCGAATCTCGGACCTCGATGAGAATGGATCGAGAATACTGGACTATATTGGGCCCGTCGCACCGGATGCGCTGCTTGACCGGATTGAAGCCGAACTCACCTCTCCAGACTTTCAGGGAATGGAGCCGAAGCATAATCCTCGTAGAACCACGATCCTCAACCTGCTTCAGTCGTTGGCATACGAACCGCATGCATTTGACCGCTGCATGTCACTACTGATCCGCGTCGCGGACCATGAAGATGCAAACAACAACTATGATGCTGTCAGAGATAAGATTTCGGGGTTCTTCCAACCCTATCTGTCTGGCACACATGCTTCGTTGGAACAGCGCCTCGCCATCGTAGAAGACTGTTTAAGCTTCGAGAATATCGGACGGCGTTCGTTAGGAATAAATTTGCTTTCTACGGCCTTGGACGGACCGCCATGGACGGGCTTTGGCCTCAACGAATTTGGGGCACGACCCAGGGACTATGGCTACCGACCAACCCATGACCAACTCGTCGAGTGGCGCACTGCTTTCATGAATTTGGCGGTGAGGCTAGCAAACTCAGACGACAAAGACATCAAAAGTCGCGCACGGCAGGTCCTAGCGAATGAGTTTCGCGGCCTTTGGCACCAGGAAGCGATGCGGGACAAATTGGTCGAAGTAGCACGGGCGATCAATGACCACTATCCATGGGGCGAAGGCTGGAAAGCCGTCCGCTCGATCATCTACTTCGATCACACAAGACAAAAAGACGAACCTGAACCAGAACCGCTTCCCCAGGATCTCGCCGATCTAGATCGCGACCTGGAGCCTCGCGACCTGATTGCGAAGATCAAAACATACGTTCTTGGCAAAGGGCATGATCATTGGGCACTCGACGAGGAGTTCGACGACAGCCGCGATGACAAGTATCGGGATGCTGAAGAGCGATTGGCATCAAATGCAACAGATTTAGGTGAGAGCTTTGCAGCGTCAGATCATCAACTCGATGAGTTGGGTTCAGAATTGTTTTCCAACGACTGGATGCCCTATCGCAGGGCGTTCGGGGTCGGCATTGCTAAGGGGGGACACAATTATCGTGAAGGTTGGCAATGCTTGCTGGAACACTTCGCTCGGTCATCCGGTTCGAACCATGACTTTGCGGTGATTGGTGGCTTCATCGAGGAGGTTGCCGCCAATGACAATGCGCTTTCGAGAGAACTCTTGGATGAATGTGCGGAACACCCGGAACTTCGAAAAGCCCTTGTGGGCCTGCATCCATGGGATGACTTCACAGAGAGTGATCTGGATCGGTGCATGGCCCTACTCGACAATGAAGAAACTCGGACTTGGATGTTCGGATCTATCCTTTGGCGGGACAACTATGCACACCTACCGTCCGAACGTTTGTTGGAGCTTGCACAGAAGCTGCTGGCCAAGTCAGACGGTAACGACACACTGCTCGACGCTCTCAGTATGAAACTGCACGGAAAGGACCGTGCGGAGGATACATTAGGACCTGAACTAAGAAAACTTGGTTTGAAGGCGGCAACCAAATCCCTGTTGGCCGATCACAGCGACCCTGGTGGCAGCAAAGACTATAGCATGGAAAATGTCATCAAGGCCGCACTTAGCTTCGATGGCAATGACGCTGAAAAGACAGAGTGGGTGGATACCATCTTCTCTGTGGTGGACGAACGTTACGGCTACATTCATTCGTTCGAGAAAGCGATTGAGACGACAGCAGGGCTGATGCCCAAGGCATTTCTGAATCGTGTTCTCCAGGGGACAGAGGACCAGCAGCATCGACGCATCTTTTTCGTTCGGCACGGGGGCATACGGCGTTGCCCGCTCTCCAAGATCGATGTGGCCAACCTGATTGAGTGGTGTCAGCAACAGAACGAAGCGGATGTCTGGGGTTTGGTCGCGTCAGGCATTAAGCTTTGGGAGAAAGGTGATGGGAACAGGGATGGTTCTTCCATAACGTCGTCCGCTGTTGAGTTTCTTGAAGCCGCCCCTGAACCCGAACCAGTCCTTCATGCTTACGCGGATCGTGTCACCCCATCTTCGTGGTCGGGGAGCCGTGCAGACGTCATGCAGCCAAGAGTCGATGCCATTGCTGAACTGAAGCAACATGAGCGGGAAGAGATAGCCGAGGCCGCACGGTCGGTTTCAGATCAGCTTTCGATGGAAATCGAACGCGAACGGGTCCGTGACCGCCAAAGAGATGAGGAACGGGAACAGCGGTTTGAGTGATGTCACGCAAAGAGCTCGACCGCTGTTTTGTGGAATGTCAGGTTGGTTACTTGGCCGAGGAAAGAAGTTCGATTTGACTGCAGCTAATCCACCAAGAGTCGCCGTAGTCGGCAATGAGCGGAGACCAAATTAAAATGCTTCAGATCAATACTGGCAAGTTGTTCACCCGTGGCGTAGGACGCACGAACGCTCTTCGAGGGGTATTGTATTCGAACGGATGGTTTCACTTTAATGATGTTGAAACGGCAGCCGGAACGCTTCGTGCCACTGGAGGCGAACGCGGCGATCTTGCAGTAGTCTATGAGCTGGAAGAACGGATCGAGGAAGCGGAAGTGGAGCCTGGCGTTCTAGTTTCGCACGGCGTCACCCCATACCTGCGCGACTTTGCAGTTCTGGCCTCATTTGGGCTAAACCTCATCGTGTCAACAGACGTGAATGTGGTTCGAAGGCTTACAAACAGTCAGTTCGGATTTTCATCGTATTGCCCACCTAGAGAATTTGTTAGCCAGTTCTTTGACCCCCAAGTGGTAGCCAGTCCCGACAAATGTGAAGAATTTGCTGAACTGGTGGACAGTCTTCTAGCTCTCGAAAGACGGCAGTTTTTGGCAGCAATGCGCGCAATCAAGACGTATGTCGCAGCGCTCCACAGCATCCCGGATGATCTTGGCCTATCGTACACCCTACTCGTCTCAGCAGTTGAAACGCTCGTACAGGATTTTGACGGGTTTCAGCCCAGCTGGCCCGATGTCGATGAACGAAAGCGAAAAGCCCTGGACGGTGCGTTGTCAAATGCGCCCAGAGGCACAGCGGAAGCAGTCCGCGCGGCCATCGTGGAAGTAGAACACATCGCGATGGCACGACGTTATCGCGACTTTATCGTATCGAAAATTGAAGCATCGTATTTCAGGGCTGCCGATGTCGCCTCCAATCATGCGGTGACTCGGCGCGAGCTGCCGTCCGCCCTTCGGCAGGCCTATGGACTGCGTTCTCAATATATACATTCAGCAAAGCCATTGCCGGACGCTTTGACCATGCCACACGGTCACAGAGAAGTCGCTGAAATCGAACGCAGACCGGTACTTACAATACAAGGGCTTGCGCGGGTAACGCGGTACGTTATTCGAAGGTTCATAGCAGATGGGCCAAAAGTTGAGACCGAAGAGTATGACTACAATTTAGAGCGCGCGGGAGTTGTTAGCATGCAGATGGCACCTCAATACTGGGTTGGGCACCCGCTTTCAGACGCACAACAAGCGCGGAGGCGTCTCGAAGGATTCCTTAGTCAATTGGCCGCTCATGAACGCGGGGATACTAATGCAACGATTACTGACCTTCGAGACATGTTGGGTGACATCGAGGGCCTATTCCCGCAAGCAAAAAAAGAACTAAAGCCCGCTCTCTACGTGCTCTATGTCGCATATAACGCTGTGGCGCCCGAAATCGCTCAGCGGCCCGACTGGAGACTCTTTATGGAAAAGCACGCCGCAATAGCTGAGGAACCATCTGGAGATGTTCTGATTGGTCGCACGTTACTTGGATCGACGGATGGCTGGTCTCTCTCAAAGCATCAGGAGGCCTACGATCAATATTGGCGCGAACGTGCAACGAAATCTGGATTGCATGCGCCTCGCCTGTTCGAAGCTGCCGCAGCACTCGTATTAGCGGAGAGATACAGGCTGTATGGAAATGACGAGCTGTACAGGAAGCTGATTGCGGAGGCGGTCGAGTGTCACCCAGAGCATCTAGGCTTGAGAGAATTCGAAACTCAACTGAAGACCAGTAAACCCATTGATTGGCGTAAGATTCTGACGGAGAAGGCGGCTGCAGATGAAACATAGTTGGTGTTGAATGTCTGCTAAGGGCACGCTGCACTGCAACATTCGAATTTGTGATGAAGGTCCGGTATGGGCCGTGGGCACCTATGGCATGACCGGTCACGCCGACTTTGCTAATGTCGCTATCTGCGCTCCGCTGCCCCCGGTGCAACCTGCAGCATCACATGAGGCAGCTTGACCCTGCTGAGGGTCCGCTTCCAGGAAGGCGACCTGCGAAACTCGCGCCTGCGGCATTGCTGGCACTGCAATCCCTTTCGATGACCGCTTTGGGCTGGCTTGAGCCGATCACAACTTGCTTGGGGCAGGCTGGTGCAGGATTCTCGGTGCTGTGCCGCCGCATGGCGGCAGAGAGCCCTCTGCTGCCATTGCCCTGGGTGCGGCCCTTCGCTGACGCAGCACGCAGGTCGCAGCCCAATCACGACATTCAGGCAGGGCGCAGCGCAGGGGCCGCTGCGAGCGCGAAAGGTCGCCTGAAAGCGGACCTTCAAGCCTGTACAATTGATCCAGGCGATACTGCGATCAATGTAGACGTCAGCGACGCGCAGAAAGCAGACTCTGCAAAACTGCAAACTATGGCCGCCCTTCTCGACAGGCCCGGCCCATTGCAGACCTTGAACACGTGCTTCCCATGCTGCGGCGTGGCCCGTAAAAGCTGCCATTCGTGCATCGTGCAGCATTTCGGTTTACTGGATGACTGCAGCGCGGACCAAAGCCGACCTTGGGGAGTTTGCTCTCAATGTCCGCTGTTGATTTTTTTAATAGCCTTAGCTATTTGCAGAACTGTGTCTCAACCCCGAACCCCACGGAAGTCCGATGTAATCTCTACACACATATCTCAACCTACGCCCTGACAATTCATGTCGGGTGGTTTTGTGTGACCAATCGATACATCGTGAGACAGCTATGAATATCTACAAATATCCGCGCACGCGGCACATTGAAGGTTCGCGCCTTCAACTGGGCGATATCGCGGACGACAAACCGATCAAAGACCTCGCAGGGCAACCCCTGATCGTTGAAGAGAAACTAGACGGTGCCAACTCTGCCGTATCTTTTGACATGGATGGAGGCCTTCTACTGCAAAGCCGTGGGCATTTCCTGACAGGTGGTGGGCGCGAACGTCACTTTGCCCTGCTCAAGACTTGGGCTGCGGCCCATGCCCACGTGCTGCACCCCGTACTTGGCCATCGCTTCGTCATGTATGGTGAGTGGATGTATGCCAAACACACCGTGTTCTATGACCGTCTGCCCCATTACTTCATGGAGTTTGACGTGCTGGATCGGGACAATGGCACTTTCATAAGTACTGCCGCCCGTCGGTCATTACTTTCAGGATTGCCGATCATGCCTGTGCCTGTTGTGCACGATGGTGAAGTCACGTCTGCCGATCACCTGAATAGCATGACCCGTCCGACGCCGTACAAGTCACAGGGCTGGCGGGATGCTTTGGCTGTCGCCGCAACTCGGTCTGGCAGCCGTCCTGATATGGTTGATCAGCAAACCGAGGATAGTGAACTGGCCGAAGGTCTGTATCTGAAACAGGAAGACGCCGATCACGTGCGGGATAGGTTCAAGTTTGTGCGGGCTGACTTTTTACAATCTATCGAAGCCGCCGAAGGCCACTGGCACGACCGTCCGATCCTGCCGAATAGCTTGGCTGATGGGGTTGATATCTTTGCACCAGTATTGGGTGTGGAAGGGGCTTACGATGCGTAGGCCCATGAAACCTAGTGTCACGCACGACGACCTGTTGTCGCTAGTGCCAACCGGCCCGCCTTGGCGGGTCAATTGGGCTGCGATCTGGCAACTTTGGCCCGAACTGGCGATGCTTGACACCTGCCCACAGGACCCGATCCACCACGCCGAAGGCGATGTGGGAACGCATACGCGCATGGTGGTGGAGGCGTTAGTTGCTGATCCCGATTGGCAAAAACTACCACCCGATGATCAGTCCAACCTGTTCTGGGCGGCGGTGCTGCACGATGTTGGTAAACCTGCGGTGACGAAACATGAAGACGATGGGCGCATCTCGTCTCGTGGTCATTCACGTGTAGGGGCGTCCATCGCTCGACAATTGTTGTGGCATGCAGGGTCACCCTTCGCCTGGCGAGAGGCGCTGTGCGGTATCATCGCGCATCACCAATTGCCGTTTTGGTTGATCGAACGGCCTGACCCGGCGCGGATGGCGATAGAAACGTCATGGCGGTGCACGCCGGATCACCTTCTCTTGCATGCCAAGGCAGATGCACTGGGACGGATATGCGACGATCAACAGGCTGTTTTAGAGAACGTCAGCCTTGCCACATTGACTTTCCAAGAGGCGGATTGCCTGCACCAGCCGTTCGCTTTCGCTAACGATGAAAGCCGTGTTGCGTTCTTCGACTTGGAGGACCGCGATCCGCACTATGCGGCCCACGAAGACTTTAAATGCACTGTTACGGTGATGTCTGGTCTCCCCGGGGCTGGCAAAGACACATGGGTGGCCAAGCATCGTCCAGATCATCCTGTCGTCAGCCTCGACCTGATCCGTGATGAATTGGGTGTGTCAGCCACTGACAACCAAGGTCAAGTGATCCAAGCCGCCCATGAGCGGGCCAGAGAGTATCTGCGGGCGGGCACCGATTTTGTCTGGAACGCCACGAACGTAACACAGCAAAATAGATCAAAGGTCCTGCAGTTACTGCGGGACTACGGAGCGAAGATTGAAATCGTCTATGTCGAAGTCAACCCCGTCCAATTGCGACGGCAGAATAGAGACAGGCCGGATGCAGTACCCGATGCAGTCATCGACCATCTGGCGCGAAAGTTAGAACCACCAGAACTCTGGGAAGCACATGAAATTTCTATCGTAGCGGCGGCAGGGAAAACAAAAAACGGACGTTCATGATCTTTGCAGCATCGGTTGCAATGGGCTCAAAGCCGACCTCGGATGCGACGCAGCATGTTGTGATATGTTGCCTTCGTCAACGTCGGGTTGTCGATGTGGGAGGGCGTGGTGGATCAGAGGTTCCATCATGGAAACATCAAACTTACCCGCCATCCGTGCCTTGCGCCCAGCCTGGAACAAAGGCCGAATCGTCGGCCAGAAAAGGCCGCTCAAGCCCAAACACGTCTGGGCGATCAGGGTGCGGCTGGAACTCGCCGAGAACCACCGTGATCTGGCCCTCTTCAATCTTGCCATCGACAGCAAGCTGCGCGGCTGCGATCTGGTGAAGATGAAGGTGGTCGATGTCATGGCGTCAGGCCAAATCAAGGAACGCGCGTCGGTTTTGCAGAGCAAGACGCAGAAACCTGTGCGTTTCGAAATCTCTGAAGGCACGCGAGTATCGCTTGAGAGGTGGATGCGTGAGCCTCTGATGGTCGGATCTGAATACCTGTGGCCTGGGCGTTTTCACGAACGGCTGCACATCTCGACCCGGCAGTACGCGCGGATTGTCCGTGAGTGGGTGATATCCATTGGCCTGGAGGCCAGCGCCTATGGCACGCACTCGATGAGGCGCACAAAGGTCACGCAGATCTACAAGAAGACTGGCAACCTTCGGGCAGTCCAGCTGTTGTTGGGCCATACCAAGATGGACAGCACTGTCCGATACCTTGGCGTTGAGCTTGAAGATGCGCTGGCTATCGCCGAAGCTATCGAAATTTGAAAGCGCGGGCCGTCTTCACGGACGGCCCTCAGCGGCCCAATCCGGACCTTTGACCAACTATCAAGATGCTGCGGTCGCATCCCGCATACCGGACGTTTGCAGCAGACGCGAAGATACAGCCCGATGTCGGTGTTCACGTCGAAAAGTTATACTTTGTTCGCGCCTCCGATGCGCGTGTTTTTTACTAGATGGCCTCGCGGTCACCAGCCGCTCGACAGAGAATCCAGTCGATACCGCGCAGATAGTCTTCTATCGTCAGGGGGTTGTTTGCTCCACTCGAAGCAGAGAGCACAAATCCGTGCGCATAGTCGATCAGCAGGTGAACAAGAACGTCGCCACCGTCGCTGTTTTTTAGCTGGTCTGTACAGGCTTTCAACTTAGGCACCACGTTTGCAAGGTCGGCACTCATCAGCGTCACATCCTCAAGGATCGCGCGGAGAAGGTTGGCGTTCTTCAAGGAGTATCCATAGTAGGTCGCCATGATGCTTCGGGCCCGCTCGACCGGAGTGCCACCCTCCACGCCATCCAGGACGCCCGCAAATGCATGTTCCACCAAATCGGACAGAAGCTGTTTCTTGGTGCCTGCGTGATAGGTCACCGCCATCGGAGTGACGCCAAGCTGATCGGCAAGCATGCGAAACGACAGCGCGTCAACGCCCTTGTCTTGGACAATTGGCAAGGCAGTCTGCAGGATCAGCTGTTTCGAAAGACGTTGATCGGCCTTCGGCGGCCGCCCGGGTGAAGGCGCCTTTGTCACGCGGCTTTCAGCCTGTAATCCAGATCCACCAGACCAGAAGGAAAGCTGTTGACCGACACCAGCTCCAGATCGACATCGCCCTCGGTCTCGCCAAAAATGCGGATGCCCTCACCGATCAGGATGGGAACAAGGGTGATCCGCATATCTTCCACCAGCCCGGCCTTCAGGAACGAGCGAATGATCGCGCCACCATCCACATAGACGCGATTGAAACCGCGAGCGTCAAAGCTCTTCATCAAATCTTCGGGCGCCAAGTCTGAGACTTCGACTTTGTCGCGCAGATGGTCGGGAATTTCGGCGGCAGTCATTGTTCTGCTCAGAACAACCACCGGTTTGGTGTAGGGCCACGCTCCGAAGCCTCGCACCGTCCTATACGAGCCCGAGCCCATAACGATCACATCGACACTGTCCTGAAAGGCGGCGAACCCGTGATCTTCTTCCTCGGTTGGTTGCTTTTCCAACCAATCCAACCGGTGGTCAGTCCGCGCGACAAAACCGTCCAGGCTCATCGCCATCATGATATGTCCAGTGGGCATCTTCCGGGTCTCCTGCAATAAATTTATACAGCATATAATAAATGCTAAAGCTGCGCTCAAGAGATAGTTGTCATTTCCGGCTCCGAATCCAGACGGAGAAGGCCTGCACTCCTTCGCTCAAGGCGGCCCATGGCTGCCGCTGGTGTTTTCGACAACCCTTGTGAACTTCGATAAGATTATCAGCGCCAATGCTGAGGAAGGAACCAGCTACACATGCCAATGCCGTGGACATATCGGCACGCCTCCAAGGAGTGGCGCGCTTTCCTTGATGACGTGAAAGAGCGCATGTCCCTTGAGTCAGACAACATGGCGTACACGGCGGTTGATGCGGTGTTTCAGGTGTTCAGGCGTCGCTTGAACGCTCGAGAGGGTTTGGAATTCGCAAGTGTTTTGCCGAGCGTGCTTCGCGCGATTTTTGTTCAAAAATGGGATGTTACGCAGCCTCGCGCGGCATTTGATGACCGTGAGACACTCATTTCTGAGGTCAAAAATGTGCGTGTGAACCACAACTTGACGCCAGACAACGCGATTGAGGCAACGGCATGGGCGGTTCGGCGCTGCACCAACGGAAAAGACTTCGAACGCGTTTTGGCCCAGCTCCCAGTTGAAGCGCGCGCCTTTTGGCATGTCGACGTTGCCGATCCTGCCGAGCTGGAACAACGGATAATATAGCTGTGTTGCAGCATTCGGTAGGTTTGCACAGGACCAGCGCCAGCGCGATAGCCTTAAAGCAAAAATAGAAGAATGGATGCCGGACGGAGTGAGTGTCGAGATCGCGCCATACCGGTCTTCTAGTGACCAAGTTGATTCGTATCTGCCACACTAGGAGCGACCTTCTCTTGCGGGAGTGACAAAACATGCCCGGCTTGAGGAGTTGGATGGTGTACATCACCAAACCGTACATGATTAATGTCATCGTACGGCAATCTGAATGGCGGCTTACGGCTATACGGTCTGCTTCGCTCGCAAATGCAGCGAATGACCGGCTTCCACCCCGATCTGCAGGCAGTTTCATCCGTTGCAGATGCAGAATGAATGTCCATATCGGGCTGGCTGCGGTGATCCCATGATAGGCGCTAGGTACGAGATCTGCTGCAACTTTGGTGCTGCAACGCCGCAAGTCGGTAGTGAGCCCTAAGTGAGGGATGCTGCGGAACGCACGAAGGTCGGCTTCCGCGGGTCACGCTGCAGAGGCAGCATCGGGTTCTATAAGGGCCAAGACCCCGTCGTTGGTGAGGTCTGAAAGCCGATACAGAGGCTAGCGCACCAGCCGATCCGTTTTACTCGGTCGTTTCAAAAGGGGCAGGTTATCTCGCCTTCCTAGCCGCGAAGAACTCCCTGTCATAGGCTTCGACAACCGGTACCGCCCTGGCCAGGCGCTCACGTCCCAAGGGTGTGAGTGTGACGCGCTTCGAGCGCTGATCGGCCTTTGACGCGGAACGCTCGATCAGCCCGTCTCGCTCCAGCCGCGTGGCAATCTGCGAGACATGCATCCGGTCCATGCCGAGGAAATCGACGACGTCGCGTTGCGTCACGTTCTGTCCGTTGCGTGTCATCCAGCCACAGACCGCTAAAATGGCGAACTGCGGTTGCGTCAGTTCAAATGGCTTCAGCCGTCCGTTCAAGCCCCGCTGCCACAGCATGAACTCCTGCCAGAGGGTGAATCCTGGACTGACCTGCGGGCCCGCGAAGGAAGACGGCTCCCACTTCTGGTCTTGCCCGGTCACTCGCTTTCTGCCCTGTTCTCGCACGCATGCTTCAGGCCGAGCAGAGTTGCCGGAAGGGTGGCGTCGATCTCTCTGCCGATGAGCCGGCGGAACAGAAAGCCCAAGGGGCCGGAGAAGCGCACCCAGTGCGTCGCGGTGGTCCCTTGGCCATCCCCCCTTAAATCATGGCCGAAATGCATCCGGCACAACGGCAATTGACCCTCCATCGTGAAGGAGCGCCCCGGCAGGACCTCGGCGACGCGCACACGCGCCTTCGGTCCCTTCCGTGGCTTCAGCCAACCCGTCGATCCCCTGTGCAGACCGTCTGGCAGGAAGACCGCCTCGGTCTCGCAATCCCACGCAGGCCACGAGGCCACGTTCTCGTAAAGGGCGAACACCGCTGACTGGGGAGTGGAGATGGAAATGCTGTGAGTAATGGTCATGGGAAAACTCGATTAAATGTAAACACATTTACATTTGGTGTGAAACGAAAGGATGTGCAACCCCTTCCGTCGTCGAGCCGGCGTTTTCTCAAGGGTGCTTGGTTGGAACGGACCTTCGTGCTTAGCGCAGCGAAAGCCTGGATCGTCCGCCCCCCTTCCATTCGATGATGGTTGGCGGCTGCACTCGCGGCGAAGGTCCGCTCTTCCTCGTGCGGCTGCGGCATTGATCGCTCGTCATGGCACCAGATCCGCCGACTTTGCAAAGGTCGCTATCTGCGCAGTGCGACCGCCCCAGATCGTTCTTGCTGCACCGGCAGCGAACGGCAGCAAGGTCCGCTTCCCTTCCGTTCGACAGTGGTTGGTGGCTGCATCTGCAGCGAAGGTCTGCTCTCTCCATCGCTCGTGCAGCATGGGACCGTTGCTCAGGTGGCAGATACTGAGACTTTGCAAAGGTCGCTAACTGCGCTCCGCTACCCCCGGTGCATCCCGCAGCATGACATGAGGCAGCTTAGCCCTGCCGAGGGTCCGCTTCCTGGAAAAAGACCATGGAATTTCGCACCGGCAGCATCTTTGGCGCGGCACCCCTTGTCTACGGCAGTACCGGGCTGGTTTGTGCTGGTCTCTCGGTACCATGCCGCCGAATGGCGACAGTGTACCCGCCTACCGGATGCTGCAAGGTGCTTTAATCTCGGCTATCAAGAATTTGAGTGGTTTCTCATCCTGTAAAACGAATATTGGTTAGGCTGCTCTATCGACCAACTTAACCAATTCGTTGGAATCGTATGGTTTTGACAGCATCGCAACTGGTTCAAACTCTTCCAAACGTACCCGCATTACGGGATCAAGATTACCGCTTGCGAAGATGACTTCGACGTCTTGACTTGCCTGAACCTGTTTGACAGCGGCGCGCCCGCATCCACCATCCTTCAGACGTAAATCGACTATCATGAGATCAGGTTGATGGAGAAGAGCCAATTCAACAGCTTTGTCTTCGGTAGTTGCAGTTCCTACAACCTGGTGGCCTGCATCTTCCAGCGCCATTTCTAGATCAAAGGCAATAAGAAGTTCATCTTCGACAATCAGAATACGCAACAGTTCACCTGTCTACAGCACGCGCCTAAATTTAGTTGGATTCGAATTCCAGTTTGACGGTCCATCCATTGGCCTTTGCCTTGGTTACCTTCGCATCCAATTGCCGGGCAAGGATGCTTGTCAGTCTTGTACCCAGTCCATTGGTTGCATTGTTGTGCGACAACCCTGACTCAGAAGACGCACTAACCAGGTGGTTGGTTCCCTCTCCCTTGCCATTATCAGAAACTTCGACGAACGAGGCTCCGTCACTGTTGCTGACAAGCCGCACATTAATGCGAGGGCCCTCACCTGAACTGTCCATTTGGGTTACGCCTTCGATAAACGCGTATTTGAATGCATTTGTGATCAATTCATTGATGATCAGAGAAAGCGGCACAGCTTTGTCAGCAGGTAAAGTTAACTTGTCTGCTTCGACTTCTAGAGAGATATTTTTCTCGTCTGCCCCATGCCCATCGGCAAGACGCTCGCAAAAGCGCCGCAGGTAGTCTCCAAACTCGACCGTCCGCACATCGTCGTCATGGTAGAGTGCGGCGTGGACTGACGAGATCGCTTGGACGCGCGCAGACGCCGCGTGCAGTAACTCTGCAGCTTCATCCTGCGCAGAGCGTGCTTGAAGCGATAAAATCGAGCTAACCAACTGCAGTGAGTTTTTGACCCGGTGGTTTACCTCACCGAGCAGTATCTCTTTCTCTTCAAGCAGTCGCACCTCATCTTCGATGTCAACAAGCGCTACCGTTGCGCCAATGGTTTGTCCATCGGGGTTCCGGACCGGTTCACCAATGACCCGCATCCAAAACCTTGTCCCATCGCCACGCTGATAATGGACGTCCAGTTCCGCATGATCCTCGCCGTCCTTGATGACGCGGGAAAGGGGATACTCATGACTTTCGACCTGCCGTCCATTGGCGTGAAACGAGATCCACTCCGCATAGGACTCTGTGTCTTCTGAGTTGAGGACGGGGTGTTTGAGGTTTCGCTCGACCCATGAGTTGCCGTGAACAATCCGTCCAGTCGCATCTGCAAGCACAACGCCGACCGGAACGGTTTCCATCATGGCCTCAAGCAATACAGTGCGGTCGTCGGAAGCTGCGAGATCTAAAGAAGGAGACGCATCTTCATTTTGAGCGAGCAGTGCCCGCGCGGTTGCGAGTTCCCTCCGAAGCCGTGCAATTTCTTCGTAAGGATCGTCCAAAGAGTCCGTTTCGCTCAGCAGAAATTCTTCTGACGACAATGACCCAGGTTGGTTTTTTAATTCGTCGTTCACGATGATGTCCTGCTGTGTTTGCAAACAAGTTGTGATGTACCACGCCAAATGGCTCTTTGAAAGCTGCGGCAAAAGGTAAGAAGTCGGATAGTCTAAGCAAAGGGAGAACCCGAGGCTCGAGCCAGCTGCAGTGAAAGGGCGCTTTGTCCTGCTTGGTTTCTATTCGAGTCTGGTCGGCGGCTGCGACTGCGGCGAAGGTCAGCTCTTCTTTTTGGGCCTGCGGCACGGATCGCCTGCGATGCCGCCAGTTCCGCCGACTTTGCAAAGGTCACTATCTGCGCAGAGGCGTCTTTTTGCTGATCGTGCTGTAGGTCGTTTCCAGAGCAAAGAAGATGGCGCGAACGTGGTCCACCCTTATTGTAAGTTATTGATTTCTTTTGGTGCCTAAAGTGACTCTTCGTGGTCCACATGGCGCATAAAAATATGGGAAAATCGGCAATACGGGTTGACCGTGTGGGGGCACCATTATTCAACTGATATTGCTCTATTGCTGCCTTTATTAGGCCGGTTTTGGGCCGCCATCTCGATGATGGCCCTCTGAAAAGCAATAGTAGGGATGCATATGCTGCTTCGGCAGGCCCACGTTTGTGCCTGACTGAACAAACCTAGGTCTTGCGTGTTCATCTCACGCTTCAGTTGCTGGAAAACTATCTTATTAAGAATTGAGCTTGTTCAACCTGTCGCCGACGCCAGTCAAGTAATATTAAGTCATCTGTCACCATTTGACTGCAATTTAACGGAACGGGCGAATCGGTTAGCTGTGGTCAAATTAGGTGAGGCTCACCTTTGACGCGCGAACACGATGGTGGGGGAGGTGGCCAGCGAAACTGGGGAGGAGGATGCGTTTGTTTTCACTATCTACAGACCACGCGAACTCTATTGCCAGCCAAAACCAACTTGTTCGATCTGACCTCCCATCCAGGTTTGCCTCGATCACTCTGGTGTCGTTGCTCTCTCTCTATTTCCTGTCGCTACAGACCGTGGCAGTCGTCTATACCGCTTACGTTCTTGTCGAGCTCGTCGGACTGCGCGTTTATCGTCGGCTCTCGTCCGAGGTGACACTGGGCGCAACCGTTCTATTTGCGGGCTCTGCGTTTGTGGGCGTCTGCGTGTTTAATTCTCTGTCTTTACTGCTGTTTTTGCATGCTGAGCCTTTCCCGAAGCTGATGGGGGCGATGCTGCTGATCATTGCACTCAATCATTCGGTGGTTGCGCGATCAGCGTGGTTCTACTTTGGGATCATCACCGCTGTGCCGATAATTTGCACTGTGGGATACATGGTTTGTGCGACTTTGCTTCGTATCGCAAGCGTCGGCGAAATGGTGATCGCTGCGGTCATTCTCTTGTTGGGAGCAGCCTATATGGTACATGCCATGTGGGTGCAGCATCGGTTGACAGGGCGCCTGCGCGAGGCATTGGGCGCCGCGGAGGCCGCGAGTCGCGCCAAGAGCCGGTTCCTCGCTGCGATGAGCCATGAGATCCGCACCCCTCTGAATGCGATTTGTGGCATGTCCGAACTGATCGAGGAGGAGAATTCTGATTCCGAAACGCTTAAGGAGCAGACACAACTCTTGCGCAAATCCTCCCAGGCGCTCACAGGTATACTTGATGATGTTCTTGATCACGCCAAGATCGAGTCTGGTCAGTTCGAGCTAAATCTTGCTACCGCCTCCCCGCGGGAAGAGATCTCCAGTGCTGTCGAAATGTATCGAGCACGCGCGGATGAAAAGGGGCTAACACTAACTGTCAGGCTGGCACAGGGTCTTCCTGACTATGCAGAATGTGACGCATTGCGCCTGCGGCAGGTGATCGGAAACCTGGTTTCCAATGCGATAAAATACACGGAATCTGGCCGGGTCGAAGTGGTCGCAGATTGCGAAAGTATCGATGGGCAATTCAGGCTACGCGTGGCGGTTTCCGACACTGGTCGCGGCATGACGCCAGAGCAGAGTGCAAAACTTTTTACCGATTTCTATCGCGCCAAGGACAAGAATGCCCCTAACGTCCCCGGCACCGGGCTAGGATTGGCGATCGCCCGCCACCTGGCACGTATCATGGGCGGCGACATTACGGTACAGACCGGCCGCGGTTGGGGCAGCTGCTTTACGTTTCATTGTCCTATCACTGCGCTTGAAGCCTCGGAAGTGGAGGTTTTGCCGCCGCAGACTGCGGGAACTGAAGTCGACGATCTTGGCAACCTGTCCATTCTGCTGGTTGATGATACTGCGTCCAACCGATTGGTTGTGCGGGCGTTTCTAAAGAACAGCGGAGTTCAGATCGTTGATGCCGAAAACGGTTCCGAAGCCTTAGACTGCCTAGAGCGCCGCCCATTCGATCTGGTACTTCTGGATATGAAGATGCCGGTTATGAATGGCAGGGAAACCCTGACGGAAATGCTGCGGCGGGGTGGGCGGATCGGGGCGACACCTGTGATCATGCTGACGGCGAACGCCGCTGCGGATGAGCAGGAGTTATTCCTGCAGCTCGGTGCGGTGAGCTACCTTTCTAAACCGGTCAAAAAATCGGTTTTGCTTTCGGAAATCCGCAAGGCTACATCCATGCAGGCTGCGCGTTCCGCTTGATGACATTTGGGCGTTGCCGGCAGAGATTGCCGTCTGCGGTCGCGCGAACGAGGATACTCTCGACCTACGCACCCCGATCTTGAAAAGCTGCCGCAAAAAGCGGAGCGACTGTTCTGAATTAATTCAAAATTTACGCTTTCCGGATAGGTTGAGTCGAATTTTCGATAAATTGCCGGAATGCAGGTTTGCATTCGGGCTGGAACAGCTGACCGGGCCAGCGATGCAGTCGACAGAAATTACATTCGACAATTTTGCGGAGACCGGCGGGCTCTTCACTGAAATGCTGCGCGCGCGGTATCGTCATTTTGTTCAGTTGCGGCGCTGGAATCTACCCAATGTGCGTGGCTTGGAGTTTGATCAGTACGACACACCAGAGAGTATCTACTGCACTGTTCATGAGGGAAAAACAGTCCTCGGCGGTTTTCGAATGACTCCCACCACTGCGCAGTGCATGACCACCAGCTACATGTTGCGTGATGCCCAACTCGGTCTGCTGCCTGGCCTGCCGTCAAATGTCCTGGATCATTCCGCGCCTCAGGACGCCGCAATCTGGGAGGTCAGCCGGTTTTTTGTCGAAGACACGCTGAGCGCGCGGGAGCGCAGAGATGTGCGTGGACATCTGGAGCGTGGCCTGTCGCGGCTCGCGCAGGAGTGGAACATCAGCGCTTTTCTGTGCATCACCTCGGTCACAGCTGCGCTGCTGATGCGTAGGGCGCGCCTGTCGATCACCTCCGCCGGGCCTAGGTTTGAAGCAGGCGGCGAAACCTGTCAGGCCTACCACCTGACCGTCGATGCAAAAAGCCAGCGCAGCGACGCAGACGCAGCATAAACATGCTCAATGGCGGCGAATGCGCGCCCCTCAATGTCTTAGTGAGACGCGCCCGGTTTGAGCCATGGCAATGCTCAGCTCTTCGGTTAGCGCATCCCACAACTGTTCCAGCCCAGCCTCGCCCCTCGCAGCAATCGCGTATTGCAGGATACGGCCCAGAAATACGAAATCCGCGCCCATGGTGATTGCCTTCAAAACATCCTCGCCCGACCGGATGCCGCTGTCGTAAAAAACCGGAAACGTCGGCCCAAGATCTGCACGGATCTTTGCCAACATCTCGATCGGGGCGGGTGCGGCTTCGAGTTGTCGCGCGCCATGGCTGGAGATCTGAATGGCATCAACTCCAGCCGACACCAGGGCACGGGCGTCTTCGACGTCCAGCACGCCTTTCACCACCAGCTTGCCGGGCCAGAGATCGCGCAGCCGGGCCAGCGTGTCCCACGTGGCGCGCGCCCGGCTTTGGGTGCGGTCGAAGTCATAACCCTCCATCTGAAAATTCGCCATAACGGGCTTGCCCTTCAGCAGCGTCGTCAGCGACCAGCGCGGATGCAGGGCGAAATCGATGAATTGGCGCGGACCGATGCGGAACGGCATCTTGAAGCCATGCCGCAGTTCGCGTGGGCGGCGGCCGACCTCCGGCACATCAACCGTCAGCACCAGAGTTTGATAACCAGCCGCGCGGGCGCGCTCGGCCAGATTGAAGGAGCCAGTGCCGTCACCGCTGAAATAGAGCTGAAACCAGGCATAGCCTTCCGTCGCCTCCAGAAGCGTCTCGAGCGACGTCGAGGCGACGGTGGAGACCCCGTGCGGCACCCGGTAACGCGCCGCCAGCCGGGCCAGCATCAGGTCGGCGCCAGGAGCCGACAGGTTGCACATGCCCATGGGGGCAATGCCAAAAGGGCGGTCTGCCTCGGCGCCAAATATGCTTGTGGCCAAAGACCGCTGACTGACATCGCGCAAGATACGGGGCCGCAGGGTGATGGCATCCAGGGCTGCGCGATTGCGCGCCGCCCCGGTTTCCTGCCCTGCTGCCCCATCGATATAGTCAAACACCATCCAAGGAAGCCGCCGCCGGGCCAGACGGCGGGCGTCCTCAGCCGAATGGATGGCGCCTGCGCCCATCAGCTGGCGACAGCCGTCATAAAGCGGTCGCGGATCACCACCGGATCCATCGTGATCACCGGCATCTTGGCGTTGCCGCTGTCGCATTTCACCACCAGCACCGTGGCCTCGCCACTCGCCAGCGTCTGTTCGAGTGCAGAGCCGGTGTCTTTGTCCTGCACCTCGATCACCCGGCCACAGCCAGCTGCGCGCGCCATGGCAGCCAGATCGGTGCGCTGGCTGGTGTAGGTCGGCTGATCGCCGGTTGAGCCATAAGAGCCATTGTCGATGATCATCAGGATATAGTTCCCGGGTGCGTTGTTGCCGATGGTGGGCAAGGTGCCGAGATTGGTGAGGATCGAGCCGTCTCCGTCGATCACGATCACCGGTTTCGGCTGTGCCAACGCCAGCCCCAGCCCGATGGATGAGGCAAGGCCCATGGTGCCCAGCATGTAGAAATTGCTGGGCTGGTCGTCGATGGCGTGCAGCTCTTGGCTCGGAATGCCGATATTGCAGACCACCAGTTCGTTGCGCAGGATGGGTGCGATCTCTTTCAGGATTTCGGAACGGATCATTGGTCGCCATAGCCTCCCCAGAAATTGGCATCGGTCAGGATGGCAACAGGTTTGTTGCACATGAAGGTGTATTTCAGGATGTTGTCGAATTCCTCGACGTCCCGCTGCCAATGGAAGTGGTAGGTCGGGATATTCATCTGCGCCAATAGTGCCTTGGTATGCACGGCCATTTCCACCTGGCATGCCACCGGCTCGCGCAGCTCGCCGCGGTAGGAGATCAGCATCGGCAGCGGCATCCGGTAGTATTGGATCAGCGTCGCAAGCGTGTTGATGGTGACCCCAATGGCGGTGTTCTGCATGATGATCGCGGGGCGTTTGCCCCCCATCCAGGCGCCGGCGCACAGCCCCATGCCTTCGTCTTCCTTGTTGGAGGGGATGTGAAAAATGTCATCGCGCTGGTCGATCTCCTCAATCACACCCGCCAGTTGCTTACAGGGCACGGTGGTGACGAAGGAGACGCCATTGGCCGCCAGATCGTCAGCGATCCTCTTGTCTATTGTCATGGTCGATTGCCTTTGTTTGAGGTCTCGGTGTTGGGGATCAAAGGGGGCGGCAGACATGCACCGCGCAAGGCGCGTGGCGCACCACACGGGCGGCGGTCGAGCCGAGGAAAAAGTCGCTGAGCCCGGGTTTATGTGAGCCGACGACGATACAGTCCGTACCGTTCTGTTCGGCATATTCAACGATGGCCCGGTATGAGCGGCCTTTGACAATTTCGGCTGCTACATCGCAATAGTCCGCGGTCTTCTTGGTTAGCTGCTGACGGGCCTTTTCGAGCCCTTCGCGCACGGCCTCCTCATCCAGATAGGCACTGACAGAGCCTTGCGGGGCCTCATAGACATGCAGCGCGGTAATCTGCCCGCCGGGGTTGCACAGGGTCGCGGCGGCTTTCAGTGTTGTGCCGGACACCCCGTGGTCCAGGGCCATGGGAACCAGGATCTTGTCATACATGATGCTCTCCGTTTGCTCAGCTCAGGGCCTAGGCCCAGGGGTCTAGAATGATCTTTGGCGCGGCCACTGCGCCGGACCGCAGGTCGCGAAAGGCAGCGGCGCCGTCTGATAGCGGCCGCTGTTCTGGCCAGTCCAGCGGACCTAGGCGGCCGTCAAAGATCGCTTGCGCGGTGTCGCGAAAATCCTGCGCGGTATAGGTATAGGTGCCGATAAAGGTGATTTCCTGCAGCGTCATGCGGCGGATATCCAGTCCGCCCGCATCCTCGGCCAATCCGACATGGGTAATCACACCACCGGGAGCAGCGATGGCAGAGGCGGCGGCGCGGGTGGTCGCGTAGCCCACGGCGTCGACCACCAGTGGTACAATGCCCTGAAACTCTGCCACCGCCTGCTGGCCGCAGTGGTCTGCCAGAAAAGCCCGGCGCGCGGCGTTGGGTTCCTGAATCGCGACGTCCTCCACCCCCATTGCGCGCAGCGCCAGCGCAGCGGCCAAGCCGATGGCACCGCCGCCGATCACCAGCGCGCGGCGCTCCATATCCGGGTGCAGCGCCGCCAGCGCGAGCCGGGCGGCGTGCCAGCTGACCGCCAGCGGCTCGGCCAGGGCGGCCTTTGCCAGCGGCACATCTGCGGGCACGGTTACAAGGTTGCGCTCCGGCATCGCCACGAACTGGGCAAAGGCGCCCTCGCGCGGGGGCATGGAGATGATCTGGCGGCTGGCGCAGAGGTTTTCACGCCCCGCCGCGCAGGCCGCGCAGCTGCCGCAGGTCACCAAGGGGTTGATCGTCACCCTTCGGCCCGCCTGCGATCCGTCTTCTATAGTCCCCGCAGCCTCATGCCCCAGGATCAGCGGCGCGGGCCTGCGGGCGTCATGGCCGAGATAGGCGTGCATGTCCGAGCCGCAGATGCCAGAGGCACGGATGCGGATCAGATGCTCGCCCTCTCGTCGCGCAGCCATCGGCACATCTCGGAATGCCAGCGTCTCAACCCCCTCATAAACCAAGGCTTTCATTTCGCTGTGAACCCTCCATCGACCATCAATACCTGCCCGGTGACATAGGCGGAGGCATCGGAGCACAGAAACAACAGCGGCCCGTCCATATCCTCCAGCCGGCCATTGCGGCCGATACAGGTCTGCGCGGCGTTTCGGGCCGCACGGTCCCCATCCTCGAACACGGCCTGCGTCAGCTCGGTGGGGAAAAACCCCGGTCCGATGGCGTTGGCGGTGATGCCGAATGGCGACCAGGCCTCTGCCATGGCGCGGGTCAGCTGGCCGATCCCGCCCTTGCTGGCGCCATAGGCCACGCCGCCGGGAAAGGCGCGGGTGGTCTGGAGCGAGGCGAAATTGACGATCCGCCCCCAACCTCTGTCCTTCATCCCGGGCACTAGGGCTTGGCTCAGAAAGAATGGTGCGGAGAGGTTCAGTGCGATGGTCTGGTCCCAGCCCTCGGCGGTGACGTCATCCGCCGTTTGCCGAGTATTCACACCGGCCGCATGGATCAGGATATCCGGCGCCCCGAAGGGGGCTGAAACGTCTTCACGCAATGCGTCGAACCTGCTGCGGTCTGCCACATCAGCCACCGCATAAGCCGCGCTTGGCCCGATCTCAGCACAGACGCTTTCCAAAGCCTCGGCCCGGCGCGCCACCGCGACCACCTGCGCACCGGCAGCGGCCAACGCAATCGCTGCGCGACGCCCCAGCCCGGAGCTGGCGCCGGTGATACAGGCGGTCCGGCCTGTCAGGTCGAAAAGCGCGCGCGGGTCAGCCATTTGCAGTCAGGTCAAAGGTTTCATCCGGGAAGTACTTGGCCAACCGCACGTCAGCAGCGCGGGCGTGGCCCTCCATCCCTTCCAGCCGGGCAATCCGTGCGGTCGCCTCTGCCACTGGTTTGGAGCCTTCGCGGGTGGCGCGCTGCCAGGTGACGATCTTCATGTATTTATGGACTGACAGCCCGCCGGTATAGCTGGCCGCGCGCGAGGTCGGCAGCACATGGTTGGTGCCCGCTGCCTTGTCGCCGTAGGAGACTGTGGTTTCCTCGCCCAGAAACAGCGAGCCGTAGCAGGTCAGCTGCCCCAGCCACCAATCCAGATCCTCGGCCTGTACGGTCAGATGCTCAGGCGCGTAGGCGTCGGAGCAGGCGGCCATATCTTCGCGGTTGGCACAGAGGATGACCTCCGCATAATCGCGCCAGGCCGCAGCGGCGTTCTCGCGGTTCACCTCGGGCAGATCGTCGATCAGCCCCGGCACCAGCCGCATCACCTCCTCGGCAAGAGTGCGATCATCCGTCACCAGCCAGACCGGGGAGTTGTAGCCATGCTCGGCCTGGCTCACCAGATCGGTGGCGACGATATGCGCATCCGCCGTGCTGTCGGCCAGGATCAGGCTGTCGGTGGGGCCCGCGATCATGTCGATACCGACACGGCCGAACAGGATACGCTTGGCCTCCGCCACGAATTGATTGCCGGGACCAACGAGGATATTCGCCTTGGGCAGTCCGAACAGGCCGAATGTCATCGCCGCAACGCCCTGCACGCCACCCATTGCCATGATCTGATCCGCGCCGCAGATATGGGCGGCATAAACGATGGCCGGCGCCACGCCGACGCCGGGGCGCGGCGGCGAGCAGGCGGTGATATGTTTGCAACCGGCCACTTTGGCGGTTGTGACGGTCATGATCGCGCTGGCGATATGGCTGTAGCGCCCGCCGGGCACGTAGCAGCCCGCTGCATCCACCGGGATCGCCTTCTGTCCGGTGATGAAACCCGGTGAAATTTCTGTTTCCACATCATGCACAGTGCTTTTCTGCAGCTCGGCAAAGCGGCGCACGTTGTCATGGGAGAACCGAATGTCGGCCTTCAGCTTTTCCGGCACCAAGGCGCAGGCGGCCTCAATCTCCTCATCCGTCAGCAGCACGTTGCCCTCGTACTTGTCGAATTTGGCCGCATATTCCAACGCTTTGGCGTCGCCTCCGGCCTCGATCTCATCAAGGATCTCCTGCACAATCTTATGGGTCTCGGACGCATCCGACTTGGGGGTCAGGGCCGCCTTCTTCAGGTACTCACGGGTCATGTCCAAAGGGTCCTATTTATAGATGTCAGGGAGCAGCGTGGTTGAGATCGCAGGCAGATAAGCGATCAGCAGCACCACAATCAGCATGGTCAGAACAAACGGTATGGCGCGGGCGGCGATCTTGAGAATGGACTCACCGGTGATGCCGGAGACCACGAACAGGTTCAGGCCCAGCGGCGGAGTGATGAACCCCACACCCAGCGCGGTGATCATCATGATGCAGAACTGAATTTCGTTCATGCCGATGTTGTCGGCCAGCGGTTTCAGGATCGGCGCCAGGATCACGATATTGGGGGTCGTCTCCATCACACAGCCCGCAGCGATCAGAATGCAGATCATCAACAGGATCAGCATGGCCGGATCGTCAGTCAGCCCGGTCACAGCCGTCACAAACCCCTGTGGCACGCCCATGATGGCCAGTGCCTCCGCCAAAGGCGCTGAGAAGGCGATGATCGGCAGGATCACCCCGTTCACCTTGGCAGAGCTGACGAGCATCGCCGGGAAGTCCGCCAGTTTCAGGGTGCCCAGCAGAAAACCCATCAGGATGGTGACAACGACAGCGGTGGCGCCGGCCTCGGTCGGGGTCAGGCGGCCGGAGAAAATGCCATAGAAGATGATCCCCGGCACGATGAAGGCATACCAACCGGATTTCAGTGATTGTCCCAGATTGCCCAGCCATTCTCCCAGCCCCATATTGCCGCCGGTCTCATAGGTATAAAGCCGGTTCATGATGATGTTGGTGACAAGGATCGACACCAGAATGGCAATCCCCGGGATCAGCGCCGCCAGAAACAGGGTGGAGGCGGAAATGCCCAGCACCAGACCGATGATAATATAGGCGATCGAGGGTGGGATCAGGATGCCGGTGCAGGCACCAGCAGCCACCAGCGCGCAGGCGTAGGGGCGGGGGTAGCCGCTTTCGACCAGCCGGTTGATGGTCATCCGTCCCACCGCAGCAGCGCCAGCGGCGTCCGAGCCGGAAATCGCCGCGAACATGCCGCAGACCAGCACCGTGGCCGAACCAAAACCACCCCGTGTCCAGCAGGTCAGCGCCTCGGCCACATCCAGGAACTTCTTGCTGAGCCCGGTTCTGACCAGCACATCACCGGTCAGAATGAACAGCGGCACCGCGGTCAGCGCAAAGGCGTCGATGCCGGTGAACAAGCTTTCACCAATGGCGCTGAGCGGCAGGTCGCCCGACATCACCAGCATGGTGATCGCGGCAGCCCCGATGGCCGCCCAAACCGGCACCGCCAGCGCAATCAGGGCCACAAACATGATCACCGGCAGGTAGAAATCCCAGCCCAGTTCCACCGTTTGATTGAGTGAATTCCACAGCATCTCTCAGATCCTTCAATCAAACAGCTTGTCGCCTTCAAAGACGGGCGTGCCGTCTCGAAGACTGCGAAAATCGCGCAGGAAGGATTGCAGCAACCGCCAGACCATCAAGGCGAACCCGGCTGGCACCGCCATCAGGAACCAGACCATGGAAATGCGCAGCCCGTGGCTGACAGAGCCGAATTTGGCGGAGACCAGCACCGTCTCGAACGACCAGTAGAGCGCCACCAGCGCGACCACGAACATCACCAGATCGCCAAAGATATAGAGCAGCGCCTTGGGGCGCGGCCCGAGGTAATGCATCAGCACATCAATGCGGATATGGGCGCGCTCCTTCACTGCGGCGGCGGCACCGATCCAGGCGAGATAGATGAAGGAGTAGCGCACAATCTCCTCACCCCAGATCGAGGAATAGGCAAAGAGTTCGCGCCGGATCACCTCAACCGCCATAGTGATGACCAGCATCACGTAGAAGGTCAGCAGCAGCCAGCGCTCGGCGTTCTTGTCAATTTTCCGCAAGAGGTCCATCGCTCGTCCCGAGGGTTGGGCGCGCCTTATGAATCAGCCCGAACCGGGCTGTCGCAGGCGGCTAAAAGAGAAAGGGAACGTGGCACCGGGTCCCGGAACCACGTGGTGCGACAGCTTATGCGTCGTGGACGTAGTATTTGCCCTGCGTGCCTGCGGCCTCTTCCAGCTTGGCGAAACTGTCCATCGATCCGGCCAGCTCAGTCTTGAAGCTATCCCATTCGCTGCGCTGATAGCCTCCGGCTTCCTGCCATTCGCCCAGCTGATCGTCGCTCAGCGTATGGAAGGCGACACCGGCCTTGGCCAGCTCCGCCATGGCATAGGCGCGGGCTGACGGCACCTTGGAGAGGTTCTGATGCGCGGTCATCTCTGCCCCCCACATCACGCCGTCCTGCACATCAGAAGGCAAGGAATTGAACCACTCCAGATTGCACGAGTAGACCTGACTGTCCGGCACCGCCTGGGTGAAGGTTACGTGGCTCAGAATATCCTTGAAGCCAAAGACATAGAGCGCGCCCACAGAGGGGTCGAGCGCATCTGCCACACCTTGTTTGATCGCCGAGGGTGTTTCGCCCCAGGCCACGGGCGTCGGGTTGGCACCGACCATACGGTAGTACTGCTGCAACATTTTGGAGCCCGGAACCCGGAATTTCACACCCGCCATATCGCCCGGGGAGGTCACCGCATTGCCGCCCTTGCGCACAGCCACGACGCGGGGATCAATGTTCACATAGAACAGCGCCTTGAAACCGTTGGCCTCCACCTTGGGGTGCACCTCAGCGTTCCAGAAATCGGAGGTCACCAGATTGGTGAAACGCTGATTGGAGCCACAGAGATAAGGCATGTTGATCAGATCAACGGTGGAGGCGAAGGGGGCGAAATTCGACAGCGAATGCTGTGCCGCCTGAATGGTGCCGCCCTGCACCTTCTGCACCAACGCACCGCCTGCGCCCAGCTGCCCGCCGGGGGCCAGTTTGACGTAGATCTTGGCATTGGTGGCGTTCTGGATGTTCTCCTTCAGGTCCAACTGCATGATTGGGTAGCTGCGTGACGCGCCCAGCACATAGGCGGTGGCCACCGTCATGATGTGCTCGGCCGCACGTTCACGCTCCTTTTCTTCCTTGGCGGTTTGCGCCACTGCTTCAGTGGACCAAAGCACCCCACCAGCCCCCGCGACCAACGCCGCGGTAAATGAGCCGGTCGAGGCCAGTTTCAGAAAATTACGGCGCTCTGCAGATTTGAGCCCATCCTTGCCATTCGTCATTGTCTTCCTCCCTTGGAAATCCATCAGCTGCCGTCTTGGTTTTTTTGGTCAGCTTCTTTTTTGAGAATTGCAGCCACAAACAGAATGGACGCTGCAAACAGGATCACCATCTCGCCGACGTCGCTCAGAAAACCGCCGCTGCCAAAGGCGCCGAGGGCGACATTGGCAAAGAACACGGCAAACACGCAAACAGACGCCATCAGAAACATCGAAAGATCCCCGTTGTTATCTCATCACCATTTGTAAGCGCTTACATCAATAATGCAAGCGCTTACATTAAGCGCTGGCAGCCGTCGGGAAATCTGCTAAAATGAGCCCGGAAAATGATAAGGTACGACATGGGAAAAAGCCCCTCTGCTCCAACACTTAACGATGTTGCCAAGGCTGCAGGCGTCTCGACCGCCACCGTGTCGCGCTGCCTGAATTCACCGGATCGTGTCATCGAGACCACCCGCCAGCGTGTGATGGAGGCGGTCGAATCACTGGGCTATACGCCGAATTTCGCCGCCCGCGTCATGGCGGCCAAACGCAGCTTTACCATCGGGGCGATTATTCCAACGATGGACAATGCAATTTTCGCGCGCGGGCTGCAGGCCTTTCAGGATCAGCTGCGGGAAGATGGCTACACCCTTTTGGTGTCCAGTTCCGCCTATTGCCCGGAGATGGAGCGCGAACAGATCCGCACATTGGTTGCGCGTGGCGCAGATGGCTTGCTGCTGATCGGCCACGACCGGGAGGAGCAGATTTATCAATACCTTGAGAGGCACCGGGTTCCGGTCCTTGTGGCTTGGTCTTATGCACCGGAGCGGCCGCAGCCGTCGGTCGGGTTCAGCAACAAGGGCGCGATGTGGGATCTGGCCCAAACGGTGGTGGACGCGGGGCACCGCCACATTGCGATGATCTCCGGGATCCTGCAGGGCAATGATCGTGCCCAAAATCGTGTCAGCGGTGTCCGGGATGCCATGCGTTCCAGAGGTCTCGACCCGGCTGCGCTCACATTGATCGAAACCCCCTATGAGATTGAGAAAGGGGCCGCAGCCTTTGCAGAGCTGATGTCGCATGCACCCCGCCCAACCGTGGTGATGTGTGGCAATGACGTTCTGGCGGCAGGGGCGCTCCGCGAGGCGCGAAGCCGGGGGATTGCTGTACCTGACGATGTCTCCATCACCGGGTTTGATGATATCGAGCTGGCAGAAATCGTCAGCCCCGCTCTCACAACTGTGCATGTCCCGCACCGCGAAATGGGGCGCAAGGCGGCGCAAGAACTGATTGCAATCGTGGAGGGGCGGTCCGAGGGGCAGTCGGTCTGCATCAACACCACACTTGTCACGCGTCAGTCCTTGGCGCGGCCGCCCGGCAGATAGCAGCGCGTTCTCACCGGTCAATCCGCCGGCTGACAAAAAAATCTGTTGCCTTGGGCAGACCCGCTATGCTCCAACAGTGGCACGACCCTGGCAATAAAGGCATTGCGCGCTGCTGTCCGGGTGAGCGGAGCCTTTTCTGCTCAAAAACGGACCGCCTCTTGGTCTGTCGCGTGCAACCGGCTCCCTTCATGTGACCAAAGGCGGCGCGCCGCCAAAGCCAAGGATTGAGCCATGCTTCACAATGACCAACTCGACCAGTGGGATCGCGACTGTTTCTTCCACCCTTCAACGCATCTCGCGGAATTCGCTCGCGGAAATCTGCCACAGCGCGTGGTGACCGGCGGCAGCGGCTGCCATATTGAGGACCGCGACGGCAATCGGCTGCTGGATGCCTTTGCCGGGCTTTACTGCGTGAACGTTGGCTATGGCCGACCTGAGATCGCCGACGCCATTGCCGATCAGGCCCGCGAGCTGGCCTATTATCATTCTTATGTCGGGCATGGCACCGAGGCCTCGATCACCCTGGCAAAGATGATCCTCGACCGCGCCCCTGACCATATGTCGAAGCTCTACTTTGGTCTTTCCGGCTCTGACGCCAATGAAACCAACATCAAACTGATCTGGTATTACAACAACATTCTGGGCCGCCCTCAGAAGAAGAAAATCATCTCCCGCTGGCGGGGGTACCACGGGTCCGGGCTGATGACCGGCTCGCTGACCGGGCTGGAGCTGTTTCATAATAAATTCGACCTGCCGCTGGCACAGGTGGTCCATACCGAGGCCCCATATTATTTCCGCCGCAGTGATCGCAGCCAGAGCGAGGCCGACTTTGTTGCCCATTGCGTGTCAGAGCTGGAGGCGCTGATCGCGCGGGAAGGGGCCGATACCATCGCCGCCTTCATCGGGGAGCCGGTTCTGGGCACCGGGGGCATCGTCCCGCCGCCCGCAGGATACTGGCCCGCCATTCAGGCGGTGCTTGAACGGCACGATATCCTGCTGATCGCGGATGAGGTGGTCACCGGCTTTGGTCGCTTGGGCACGATGTTCGGCTCCGATCACTACGGCATGCGCCCCGATCTTATCACCATCGCCAAGGGGCTGACCTCAGCCTATGCGCCGCTGTCGGGGTCCATCGTGTCGGACAAGATGTGGCAGGTGCTGGAGCGCGGCACGGATGAGAACGGCCCGATTGGCCATGGCTGGACCTATTCGGCGCATCCCATCGGCGCCGCTGCCGGGGTGGCCAATCTCACCCTGATTGATCAGCTGGGCCTCGTCGAAAACGCGGCGACCGTTGGCAGTTATCTCAAGGATGAGATGCGCAAGGCCCTCGGCGATCACCCGAATGTCGGGGATGTGCGGGGCGAGGGGATGCTCTGCGCGGTGGAATTCGTGGCGGATCGGGACGACCACCGCCTGTTTGACGCCAGTGACAAGATCGGCCCGCAGATCGCAGCCAATTTGCTGGAGCAGGACAGCGTGATCGCGCGGGCCATGCCTCAGGGGGATATCCTGGGCTTTGCGCCTCCCTTCTGCCTGACACAGGATGAGGCCGACCGGGTGGTCAGCGCCACCCATCGGGCGGTCTCCGCGGTTCTTGGTTGACGAAGGATGCAACGATGACAAATCCCAACATCCCGTTTGAACCATCCGAGTACCAGCAGCGCTTGGCCAAGACGCGCGCGGCCATGGCCGATGCCGGGCTAGACGCGCTCTTTGTCACCGATCCGTCCAATCAGGCCTGGCTTACCGGCTACGATGGCTGGTCGTTCTACGTGCATCAGGGGGTGATCGTCCTGCCGGATGGCGATCCGATCTGGTGGGGGCGGCATATGGACATGATGGGCGCGCGCCGCACCTGCTGGATGCCGCAGGATCACCTGCTGGGCTACGGCGACCACTATGTCCAATCCACCGACTGCCACCCGATGCAGCATCTGGCCGAGCAGCTGCGCACCTGCGGGTTGGGCCATGCCCGGATCGGGGTCGAGATGGAGAATTACTACTACTCGGCAAAGGCCCATGCCGTAATGGCGGCAGAGCTTCCGCAGGCGGTTCTTGTGGATGCCACCGCGCTGGTCAATTGGCAGCGGCTTGTGAAATCCGATGCAGAGCTGGGCTTTATGCGCAAGGCCGCGCGGATCACCGATAAGGTGATCCAAACCGCCATCGAACGGGCCGCGCCCGGTGTGCGCAAAAACGATCTGGTGGCCGATATCTTGCATTCCGGTGTGACCGGTGTGGAGGACGATTGGGGCGATTACCCGGCCATCGTCCCGCTGACCCCGTCCGGGCTGGATGCGACAGCGGCGCATCTGACCTGGGACGGCACCCCGATGCGGCAGGGCGAGGCAACCTTTTTCGAACTCTCCGGTTGTTATCGCCGCTACCACGCGCCGCTGTCACGTACGGTATTTCTGGGCACCCCCTCACAGGAGATGCTGCGGATCGAGGCGGCGCAGATCGAAGGCATCGCCGCCGGGATCGAGGCGGCCCGCGCGGGCAATCGTACCTGCGAGATCGCGGATGCTTTCATGGCCGTAATGGCCAAACACGGGATCGAGCGTTCGGGCCGCATGGGCTACCCTGTTGGCCTGTCCTATCCGCCGGATTGGGGGGAGCGCACGGCGTCAATCCGCAGCGAGGACACCACTGTGCTGCAACCCGGCATGGTCTTCCACTTCATGCCGGCCCTCTGGATGGACACATGGGGGCTGGAGACCACGGAGACTCTGCTGATCCGCGACACCGGCGCTGCCGAGCCGCTCTGCTCGATTGAGCGCAAACTCTTTGTGAAAGGGTGAGGGCATGATGGAGCAGACCACTGGCATTCTCTCAGACCTCATCGCCTTTCCGACGGTCTCCGCCGATAGCAATCTGGAGATGATTGCCTATCTGGCCAACCGGCTTGAGGACTGCGGCGCGCGGGTCGATGTGATGTTTGATGCCAGCGGGCAGAAGGCCAATCTTTTTGCCACGCTTGGCCCCGAAACCGATGGCGGGATCGTGCTGTCGGGCCACAGCGATGTGGTGCCGGTGACCGATCAGGACTGGACCAGCGACCCGTTTGCAATGGTGGAACGGGACGGGCGGCTCTACGGGCGGGGCACCTGCGACATGAAGGGGTTTATCGCCGCGACACTTGCCATGGCGCCAGAGTTCGCCGCGCAGATCAGCCGCCGCCCCCTCCATTTCGCTTTCACTTATGATGAGGAGGTGGGCTGCATTGGGGCCGGTCATCTGGTGCAGGCCCTGCGCGAGCGTGAATTGAAACCACGACTGGCACTTATCGGCGAACCAACCAGTATGCGCGTCGTCGAAGGGCACAAAGGCTGCCACGAATACAGCACAAGGTTTCAAGGGCTTGAGGGGCACGGCTCCGATCCGGGCCGGGGCGTTAATGCGGTGGAATACGCCGCGCGCTATGTCAATCGCCTGCTGGATCTGCGCGGTGATCTGCAACAGCGCACCCCGCCGGACAGCCGCTTTGATCCGCCCTGGACAACGCTGAACATCGGCGCGCTCAACGGCGGCAGCGCCCATAACGTCATCGCGTCAAAGGCGCAGTTGGATTGGGAAATGCGGCCGGTGCAGCCCTCGGATGCGGATCATGTCAAGGACACGATGGCGCGCTATTGCCGCGACACGCTCTTGCCCGCGATGCAGGCGATCTACCCGGAGGCCAGCATCGAGACGGAGGTGGTGGGCGAGGTGGCCGGTCTCACCCCTACCAGCCAAAATGAGGCGCGTGAACTCATGGCGGAGCTGCTCGGCAGTAATGCTGCTGAGCTGGTGCCTTTCGGCACCGAGGCGGGGCTGTTTCAAGCGCTTGGCCTGGATGTGGTCGTCTGCGGCCCCGGCGCCATCGCGCAGGCGCATAAGGCGGATGAATACCTGTCGCTTGATCAGCTCTCACAATGCCTCACGGTGCTGAACCGATTAGCAGGGCGGCTGGCGAACTGAAGCCAGCCCTTTAGCGCGCGCCCGTGAGTGCAGATTGCAGCGCATGGTAAGATGCCTTGGGCGTGCGTTTCAGCGTGTCAAAATCCACATGCACCAGCCCGAAGCGTTTCTCATAGCCAAGCGCCCATTCGTAGTTGTCCAAGAGCGACCACAGAAAATAGCCCTGCACCGGCACCCCCTCGGCGATCGCGCGACGCAAGGCGTCAAGGTGGTCGTCCACAAAGGCGACGCGCGCCGCATCCTGCACTGTGCCATCCCTCACCACATCCGCATTTGCCATGCCGTTTTCCGTCACCAGCAGCGGCAGATCCCCCGTATACTCGTGCGCGGTCCGCGTCAGGAAATCATAAAGCCCCTGCGGATAGATCTCCCAGCCCATCTGCGTTTTCGGCAGCGGGCCGTCCACTTCGGCATAATGCGGCCAAGGGCCAGTGTCGGGGGCAATCCGCTTGCGGGTGTAATAGTTGATCCCGCACCAGTCGACGGGCGCGGTGATGGTGGCAAAATCATCCTGCCATCCCTGCGGCAGATGCGGCTCCAGCCCCTCCAACGCCAGATCCGGGTAACGTCCGTGAAAGGCCCCGCCAAGGAAAAAGCCATTGTAGATCGCATCATAGCGCGCGGCGGCCTGCTGCGCGGCCGCGCTGTCATCAACGGGCGTGGCCCATTCCAGATTGAACACACCGCCCAGATTGCCCATGCCGCGGGCGCGCATCACCTGAATGGCAGTGCCATGGGCCAGCATCACATGGTGCATGGCCCGTGCGGTGGCGCGAATGTCGCGCAGGCCCGGCGCGTGATGGCCAAGAAAATGCGACAGCCAGCCCACACACCACGGCTCATTGATCGGGGCAGCGGAATACATCCGGTCGCCAATCCGGCTCATGATGACCTCAGTATAATCGCCAAACCACTTGGCAATCTCGCCGTTGCGCCAGCCGCCCAGATCCGCCAGGGCCTGCGGCAGTTCCCAGTGATACAGCGTCACACAGGGCTTCAACCCGCGTTCCAGCATCGCGTCTGTTAGCCGGTCATAGAAATCCAGCCCCTCAGGGTTTGGCGCGCCGCGCCCCTCTGGCATGACCCGCGCCCAGCTGGTCGAAAATCGGTAGCAGTCCACCCCGGCTGCCGCCGCCAGATCAAGATCCTCAGCATAGCGATGATAGTGGTCGCAGGCCCGCTGGCCATGTTCGGCGCGCACCACATTGCCCGGTGTGGCGGCGAAACTGTCCCAATGGGTGGGCCCCGCGCCACCAAATCCATGGCCTTCGATCTGATAGGCAGAGGTGGCAGTGCCAAACAGGAACTCCTTGGGAAAATCAGCGCGGCTGTTGCGAAACATCGGGCAGGGGCTCCTGTCGGGGGGGGCAGTCAGCGAGGAGAGGGCACAGGCCCGGTGGAACGGCCAACGGTCAGCTGCGCTTCTAGCAGACGTGTCGGAAGCGGCAGGCCGGGATTGCGGATCTGGTCCAGCAGCAGATTGGCCAGTTGGCGGCCTGCCTCCTGTACGGAGGAGACGGTGGCGGTGAATTGCGGCACCTCATCGCCGTTGCGCAGATAGGACAGGTCATCGTCATGAGTGATCACCGAAATATCGCGGCCCATCTGACGCCCCGAATCCTCGATCGCGCGGCGCACGCCCATTGCGGGGATGATCGACGACACCAGATAGGCGGTGGGCGGATCCGCCATCGCCTGAGTCGTCGCAACCGTGCGATACCCATAGCTCTCGGTCATCTCTTCCGCATACATCAGCGCGGGATCCAGCGGCAGGCCTGCCGCCTTTAGCGCGTATTCATAGCCCGCCCGCCGACGCCAGGCGAAATCCATGCTCTCCAACCCGTTCACCAGACAGATCCGCCGGTGCCCAAGGTCGATGAGAAACCGCGTCGCCCGGTCAAAGGCGCTTTTGTTGTTCACATCCAGCCAGCAATAATCCCCCGCCAGATCGGAGGCGCGGCCGTGCACGGCAAAGGGCAGGCCGATTTCACGCAATAGCCCGATCCGGGGATCCGACATGCGCGGCGCATGCAGGACGATGCCATCAACATTCCGCTTGGAGGCCATCTCGCGATAGGCTTTTTCCTGCTTCTTATCCTCAACCAGCGACAACACCATGTCATAGCCGGCTGCGGCATAGCTCTCGCCAGCGCCCGCAATGAAGTCGCCGAAAATCGGGTTCACCATCTCATGCTGCGACGACAGCGGGATCACGTGACCAATCGCCATTGCCCGCCCTGTGGCCAGCGCTTTGGCGCGGGTGTTGGGGCGGTAGTTGTGTTGCTCTGCGGCGGCCGCCACGCGTTTGCGGGTTGCTTCGCTCACCTCGGGAAAGCCGTTGAGCGCGCGGCTCACTGTCGTTTGCGACAGGTTCAGATATGCGGCCAGGTCCTTCAGGTTCATTCGCAGAATACTCCAAAGCGCTTTGATTCTAACATATGCGCCCAGAGCAACCACGGGCCATCTGCGCAGTTATGGCAGGGCAGGGGATAGGCTGGCAAGTCCCGTGTTTTTTATAGTTGTTTGGTGTTTGAGCGGGAAATTGTTGACAGTTCCATCCGAATCCGGGATTTTGCTGAAATCCAAAGCGCTTTGAAAACTTCAAAGCCGTGAAAAACGGCGGGCGCATTGAACACTCGGGAGGAAACATCATGAAACGCAGTCTTTTGGCAGCAGTCGGCGTCTTTGCCCTGTCTGCTGGTCTTGCGCAGGCCGAAGGCGCGCTGACCTTTCCGGTCGGCGAGGGGGAGTTTAACTGGGAGAGCTTCGAGGCGCTGAAGGCAACCGATCTGTCGGGGGAGCAGGTCACGGTTTTTGGCCCGTGGCTTGGCCCGGATCAGGAGGTCGTCGAAAAGGTGCTGGCCTATTTCGCTGAAGCCACCGGTGCGGACGTGCGTTACACCGGCTCTGACAGTTTTGAGCAGCAGATCGTGGTCGATGCGGAGGCAGGCTCCGCGCCCAACGTCGCCGTTTTCCCACAGCCGGGTCTGGTGTCCGACATGGCCGCGCGCGGCTTCATTGCACCCTTGGGCAGCGAGACCGCCGATTGGGTGCGTGAAAACTACGCAGCTGGCGACTCCTGGGTTGATCTCAGCACCTTCACGGGGCCGGACGGCAACGACGATGTCTTTGGCCTGTTCTACAAGGTGGATGTGAAATCCCTTGTCTGGTACGTGCCTGAAACATTTGAAGATTTCGGCTATGACATCCCCCAGTCGATGGAAGAGCTGAAGGCGCTGACCGATCAGATGGTCGCCGATGGCAACACGCCTTGGTGCATCGGTCTGGGATCTGGTGGTGCCACTGGCTGGCCTGCAACCGACTGGGTTGAGGATATGATGCTGCGCACGCAGGAGCCGGGCGTTTATGATCAATGGGTCAGCAATGAAATCCCCTTCACCGATCCGCGCGTTGTGAATGCCATCGAGGAATTCGGTTACTTCGCCCGCAACGATGATTACGTCTCGGGTGGTGCGGGCGCCGTGGCCTCCACCGATTTCCGTGACAGCCCCAAAGGTCTGTTCGCCAGCCCGCCGCAGTGTCTGATGCATCGTCAGGCGTCGTTCATCCCGGCGTTCTTCCCAGAAGGGACCGAAGTGGGTCTGGATGCTGATTTCTTCTACTTCCCGGCCTATGCGGAGAAGGATCTGGGCAGCCCGGTTCTGGGCGCTGGTACCCTGTGGTCGATTACCAACGACAGCAAAGGTGCGCGCGCGCTGATGGAGTTCCTGAAATCTCCCATCGGACATGAGATCTGGATGGCGCAGCAGGGCTTCCTGACTCCGCATAAGGGCGTGAACACCGATGTCTATGCCACCGACACGCTGAAGAAGATGGGGGAGATCCTCCTGTCCGCTGACACCTTCCGCTTTGACGCATCTGACCTGATGCCGGGTGGTGTAGGCGCGGGATCCTTCTGGACCGGAATGGTCGGCTATGCAGGCGGCACCCCGGCGGAAGAGGTCGCGGCCGAGATCCAGTCCTCCTGGGATGCTCTGAAGTAAGGCTCCGATAGGGGTGGGTCGGCCCCGATGGGCCGGCCCGCATCATCCCTCCCGTGCCATCGCTGTTTTTCGCCCCCCCGAGACACGCTCATCTGCGCGTCTCCGTGACCTGCCGGACGCCTGTCCGGTGCCACGCTCCACCACCAAGGGAGATATCCCATGCATCCAGCCATTCAGGGCCTGCTCACAATCGCCTTTGGCGTCGGAGGGTGTGTCGGCTATTTCTACTTTTCCAATCTCGTGCTGGACCGGGTGATCTTTCCGGCGCGCGGCGCGCATATTGCCCGCAACATCCGTCGCGCCAATATGATCCGGCCATGGCTGTTCCTCTTGCCCGCATTACTCGCGCTGGGGCTTTATCTGGCCTATCCGGTGGTTGAAACCCTGCGCCTGTCGGTCACCGAACGGGTTCCTGGCGGCGGATCGGAATTTGTCGGTCTTGCCAACTACCAGCAGATGCTGGCAGAGGCGAAATTCTGGGAGGCGCTTCAGAACAACTTTCTGTGGCTCCTCGTTGTGCCTGCGGCCTCAACGGCTTTTGGCCTGCTGGCCGCACAGCTGACCGACCGGCTGGCCTGGGGCAATATCGCAAAATCGCTGATCTTCATGCCGATGGCGATTTCATTTGTCGGCGCTGCGGTGATCTGGAAACTGGTCTATGACGCGCGCCCCGAAGGCACCGATCAGATCGGCGTCTTGAATGCGGTCTACATCTACTTTGGTGGCGACGGGCCGATGCAGTGGCTGACAATTCCGTTTTGGAACAGCTTCTTTCTTATGATGGTGCTGATCTGGATCCAGACCGGTTTTGCCATGGTGATCCTGTCGGCAGCCCTGCGTGGCATCCCCGAAGAAACCGTGGAGGCGGCCATCGTGGATGGGGCCGGACCGTTTCAGATCTTCTTCAAGATCAAGGTGCCGCAGATCATGGACACCATCGTTGTGGTCTGGACCACCATCACCATCGTCGTGCTCAAGGTTTTTGACATCGTCTTTGCCATGACCAACGGCCAGTGGGAGACGCAGGTTCTGGCCAACTACATGTACGACAAACTGTTCCGCGCCAATGACTGGGGCGTCGGCTCTGCCAGCGCCATGGTCATCATGCTGCTGGTGCTGCCGATCCTGGTCTGGAACGTCTATAACGCCCGCCGCGAAATGCGCTGAGGAGACCGCGATGACTGTTATTGCCGGAGAAAAACCTGCGCTGATCTGGGCCTTGCGCCTGTCTGTGGTGCTGTTGGTGGGGCTGTGGCTGTTCCCGACGCTGGGCCTCTTGGTGTCCTCCTTCCGGACCTCGGACCAGATCGCGACCAGCGGCTGGTGGCGCGCGATGTTCCCGAGCGAGCAGAACCTGACCCTGCGCACCGATCCCCCCGGCGCACAGGTGCAGGAAGGCGACCTCTATGTGATTGAGGGGCGTCTCTTTGCCGACGGCACCGAGAGCGAGATCTCCGCCTGGGGCACCTCGGCACGCGAACCCGCCGCTTACCAGCCCGGTGAAACGGCCGAGCTGCGCCGTGGTGGCACTCTGACAGTCACCGAGGATGGCGCCTACCGGCTTGAAAGCACCGAGGAAATCAGTGGCAAACGCGGCCCCCGCGTGTTCGTCACCGCAACCGTGCCGCCAGAGTTCACGCTGGAAAATTATGAGACCGTACTGGTGTCCGGCAATGCGACAGACAATATGGCAAAGGCGTTTTTCAACACGCTGACCGTCACCATTCCGGCCACCATCATCCCGATCCTCGTCGCGGCCTTTGCCGCCTATGCGCTGGCATGGATGGAATTTCCGGGCCGCGCCCTTCTGGTGGCCGCGATTGTCGGCCTGTTGGTCGTGCCCCTGCAGCTGGCGCTGATCCCGCTGCTGAAATTCCACAATGAGATCGGCATCGGCAAGGGCTACATCGGCGTCTGGATGGCGCACACCGGTTTTGGCCTGCCGCTCGCGATTTACCTCCTGCGCAACTACATGGTCGGCATTCCCCGTGACATTATTGAAAACGCCCGCGTCGATGGCGCCACTGATTTCATGATCTTTGTGCGCATCATCCTGCCGCTGTCCTTCCCCGCGCTGGCCTCTTTTGCGATCTTCCAGTTCCTGTGGACCTGGAACGACCTTCTGGTGGCGATGGTGTTCCTGATCGACGCAACCGGAGAAACCACAGTGATGACCAAGCAGATTGTTGAACTGCTCGGCACCCGTGGCGGCAATTGGGAGATCCTCGCAACCTCCGCCTTTGTCTCGATCGCGGTGCCGCTCGCCGTCTTCTTCGCGATGCAAAAATACCTCGTCCGCGGCCTCCTTGCAGGCTCGGTCAAGTGACCTGATCCGCAGGCCGGATCAGACCGGCGCTGCCCCTTACTCTAAGACTATGGAAAATAGCTGACATGAACGCTCAAGCTCAACTCGACCCGGCCCAGGTTCTCGCCGCTGACCCCGATTGGTGGCGCGGTGCGGTGATCTACCAGATTTACCCGCGCAGCTATCAGGACAGCAACGGCGACGGCATCGGTGACCTTCGGGGCATCACCCAGCGCCTGCCGCATATTGCCTCGCTTGGGGTGGACGCGATCTGGATTTCGCCGTTCTTCACCTCCCCGATGAAGGATTTTGGCTATGACGTGTCGGATTATTGCGACGTCGATCCGATGTTTGGCAGCCTGTCCGACTTTGATCAACTGGTCGCTGCCGCCCATCGTCTGGGCCTGCGGGTGATGATTGATCTGGTGCTGTCGCATACCTCTGACCAGCACGCCTGGTTTGGCGAAAGCCGTCAAAGCCGCGACAATGCCCGCGCCGATTGGTACGTCTGGGCCGACCCGCAACCAGATGGCACGCCGCCCAACAACTGGCTGTCGATCTTTGGTGGCTCTGCCTGGCAGTGGGATCCCCGGCGTGAGCAGTATTACCTGCACAACTTCCTGGTCTCGCAACCCGATCTGAATTTCCACTGCCCTGCGGTGCAGGACGCGCTGCTGGATGTGACCCGCTTCTGGCTGGAGCGCGGTGTTGATGGCTTCCGCCTTGATACGATCAACTTCTACTACCACGATGCAGAGCTGCGTTCGAACCCGGCCCTGCCGCCAGAGCAACGCAACGCCACCATCGCCCCCTCGGTGAACCCCTATAATCATCAGGAACATCTCTACTCCAAGAACCAGCCGGAAAACCTGGCCTTCCTCGGCCGGTTCCGCGCGCTTCTGGATGAATACCCGGCAAAGGCGGCCGTGGGCGAGGTGGGCGATGCGCAGCGCGGGCTTGAGATCATGGGCAGCTACACGGCGGCCAACACCGGTGTTCACATGTGCTATGCCTTTGAGCTTCTGGCCAAGGACGTGCTGACCGCCTCCCGTCTGGCCGAGGTTTTTGCCGAGGTGGATCGCGTTGCCGCCAATGGCTGGGCCTGCTGGGCGTTTTCCAATCACGATGTGATCCGCCACAGCAGCCGCTGGGGTCTCAACCCTGCGGCACAGCGCCTGTTCACCACCATGATAATGTGCCTGCGCGGCACCGCCTGCATCTATCAGGGTGAGGAGCTGGGCCTGCCGGAGGCAGAGATCGCCTTTGAAGACCTTCAAGATCCTTATGGCATTGAGTTTTGGCCCGAATTCAAAGGGCGCGATGGCTGCCGTACACCCATGGTCTGGGAGCCGTCGAACAGCGCCGGCGGCTTCAGTGAGGGCAAGCCATGGCTGCCCGTCTCGCCCGAACACCTGACCCTGAGCGTCGCCAGCCAAGAGGCTGACCCAGAGGCGATGCTGCACCACTACCGCCGCGCCATTGCCCTGCGCAAGGCGCATCCCGCGCTGGCGGTGGGCACCCATGATCAGCTGCGGGCAGAGGGCAACGTCGCCTTCTTCACCCGTCAGGACCGCGACGAGGTGATCTTCTGCGCCTTCAATCTGGGCGACGCCCCGGCAGAGATCACCCTGCCGCAGGGCACATGGCAGACGCCCGACACTGACATCGCCTTGGCCGATCTACCGCCGAACGGCGGGCGCGTTGCGTTGGCACCGTGGCAGGCCTGCCTTGCGGTGCGGGTCTGACAGAAACGACGAGCAGGGGAGGGACCAGTAGATGGCAAACCTGAAATTGACCAATGTGGCCAAAACCTACGGGGGCGGCGTTGAGGTCCTGAGAGACATCAACCTTGATATCAAACAGGGGGAGCTGATCGTCTTTGTCGGCCCTTCTGGCTGCGGCAAGTCCACCTTGCTGCGGATGATCGCGGGGCTGGAACGGATCAACGGTGGCACGCTGGAAATCGACGATGCGGTGATGAATGACATCCCGCCCGCACAGCGGGGCATTGCGATGGTGTTCCAGTCCTATGCGCTTTATCCGCATATGACGGTGCGCGATAACATGGCCTTTGCGCTAAAAATCGCGAAGAAAAGCAAGGACGAGATCGACGCCGCCATCGACCGTGCCGCCAAGATCCTGCAGCTGGAACCCTATCTGGATCGCCTGCCCAAGGCGCTGTCGGGCGGGCAGCGGCAGCGGGTTGCCATCGGTCGCTCCATCGTGCGCGATCCGAAGGTCTATCTTTTTGATGAGCCGCTCTCCAATCTGGACGCGGCGCTGCGGGTCGCCACCCGGATCGAAATTGCCCAGCTGAAAGAGGCGATGCCCGACAGCACCATGATCTATGTGACCCATGATCAGGTGGAGGCGATGACGCTGGCCAGCCGCATTGTGGTGCTCGCCAACAAAGGCATCGCGCAGGTCGGCACGCCGCTGGACCTGTATCAGCGACCGGAGAATGAATTTGTCGCCCAGTTCATCGGCTCACCCGCCATGAACCTCATTCCCGGCACCGTGGTCGCCACGGGGCCGCGCACCACGGTGCGGCTCACCAGTGGGGAGGAGGTCGTGGCAGAGATCCCGACAACTGACGCCGATCAGGGGCTTGCCGTGAATGTCGGCGTTCGGCCCGAAGATCTGGTTGAGGAGGGCACAGGCGGCGCGTTGATCGACAGCCGCGTTGATATCGTCGAGGCCCTGGGCGAGGTTACCGTGCTCTACATCGCGGCGGGCGAGGGGAAGGATCCGCTGATTGCCAAACTCCCCGGCATTCACAAGGGGCTGCGCGGCTCCTCTGTGCGGCTCTATGCCGACCCGGCCAAGCTGCATCTCTTTCACAACGGCCAGTCGCTGCTCTATCGCTAAGCGCTCGCGCTACTTCTGCAACACGGTGCTGCGCCATTCCTCAAGGAACCGCGCCCGTTTCAGCCGGTCCAGAAACACCAACAGCCCCGGTCCCATCTGGATCGGGCGCAAGGCGGCGGTGGGGTTGGTCTTGGCGGTGGCGTAGCGCGGGAAAGGATAGTCCGGATCGCGCCCGTTGCCCCAAGCGGCCCGCAAAAGGTGGTCGATGAACGCCCCCGCCAGATCCGGGCGCTCCGCCCCCTGTAGCACGACAGCGGTGCGCAGCATCATATTGGTATAGTCCTGCGGATCGACGATCTCGATCCGCTCCGCCAGATCGTCGCGCGCACGGGCATAGCTGCCCAGCACATTATAGGCGATGGCCAGCTCCCCGCGCGCCACCGCCTCGATCATCTCGCCGGAGCAGCAATAGAGCCGCAAATCAAGGCTGCCGAAAATCTCCATCATTCGCCAGAAACTCTCCGAGGTGCGCAGATCCTGCGTGGCAAACAAATAGCCAAGGCCGCTTTTCTCAACATCATATGTGCCAATGCGGCCCCGGAACCGGTTGGGGTAGCGGCGCAGGAGCGACATCAGCGCCTGACGGCTGCGGGGCATCTCCAGCCCCTCAAAGGCGGCGGGTGACAACACAATTGATGCAGGCTCCTGCGAGAAGGCAAAGACATGATCGCGCCAGACCGCCCAATCCGGGATCCGCAGCCGCCCAGCGGGGGAATGCGCGCGGGTGTACCCATCGTTGGCAAGCTTGGTCTGTAGATCCAGCGCCGAGGAGACGGCAAGGTCAAAACCCGCGCCATCCTCCACCACCGCGCGCATCAGCTCTGAACTGCTGACCGTGACGTAATCCACCACCACTGTCGGACGGGTGCGCAGAAAACTCTCAACCAGAGGCGCGAGAAGATCCGTGTCGGTTGTGGACAGAACCCGCAGGACATCAGCGCCAGCCGCACCGGCAGCGGGCCCAAAGCGGCGCTGGTCCTCGATCTCGAATGCCTGCGTCGGCCCACCGAGAATGACCGCAAGGCAGATCAGGCAGAGCACACGTAGCGCAGCTGTCACGGCACTGGAAAATATAAGGAAACGCATGATCCCTCCCGTCTTGGAGATGCAGCCGGTGGTCCGCTGGTGGCCTGGCTCGGCGCGATGGTCAGGCGCCCGCCATGGGCCTCCACCACCTCTCGCGCAATCGTAAGCCCAAGGCCCGAGCCAATCGTCCCCTCGGCATTGACGCCCCGCGCAAACCGTGCGGTCAGCGCGTCGGTGTCACCGCTGGGAAATCCGCCCGCCTCATCAATGATGCTCAGGCGCAGCTCTGCCCCCTCCTTGCGCAGGATCACCTGAATGTCGCTCTCGGAGGGCGCGTATTTGATCGCATTGTCCAACAGGTTGCGCACCGCGTTCTGGATCAGGATCGGATCGCCGGACAGGGGCGGCGTTTGCGGCAGGTCGGAATGCAGCGCGATATCTTTCAGCTCCGCAATAGGGCGCAGCCGGTTCAGCAGATCGCGAGCTAGCGCCCCCAGATCCACCTCCTCACGCAGCAGGCTGTCGGTGCGAAAGGTCACCATGGCGTGATCCAGCAGCTGCCCCGCCGCGCGGGAGCTCTCATCAATGGCGCGGATCATCTCACGTAGCGAGGCGCGGTTTTCGTCCCGCTCAACCCGCCTCAGCGTGATCTCGGCCTGCGTGCGCACCGTGGCCAGCGGCGTGCGCACCCGGTGCGCTGCCTCTGCGATGAAATCTTCGGACCGCGAGAGGGAAATCCGCAGCCGCTCAATAAAGCGGTTCAAGGATGTGACCAGCGGGATCATCTCCGACGGCACCGGGCGGCGCACCGGGCGCAGATCCTTCGGTCCACGCCGCGACACCGCTTCGGCCAGTTCGGCAAGCGGTCGAATACTGGACTGTGCTGCCCAGATTGCCAAAAACGCCGCAATCATGAAAAACCCCAGACCAAGCTGCAGCGCGGTGCGCGTCAGCTCCGCCAATTGCGCCGACTGCCCTTCGCGGGTCTGCGCCACGGAAATCACCACATCGGAGACCTGACCGTTCAGCGACACCCGCCGTGCCAGCGTCACCATGCGGATGCTATCGCCCTTGTAGGGCGCAGTATCAAATCGCGGCTGCCCTCGCTGGGGCAGCAGATCAGGCAGCGGCAGGTCACCGTAACCCGTGAGCAGACGGTCATTTTGCGCGACCCGGTAGAACACCCGATCATCGCTGACATTGCCCAGCATCGACAGCGCCGAATAGGGGATATCGACCGTCACATCGCCCGACCGTACAGACACCGAGTCCATGATCGACGTGGCCGAGGCCTGCAGAATACTGTCATGGGTGCGCTGCGACACATCCCGGGTGAAGACCAGCACGATGAAGAACAACAGCGAGGCGAGAAAGGCGGCACTGCCCACCAGCTGCAACGTCAGCCGCCGCCGGATGGATCCGCTGGTCGGCAGCGCGCGGCTCATGCAAGCGACATCCGATAGCCCAGCCCGCGTACCGTCGTGATTTCCACATCTGCCCCGGCCAGATGTTTGCGCAGCCGTGCCACATAAACCTCGATCGCATTTTCCGAAACGTCTTCCTCATAGGAAAACAGCCGGTCCACCAGTTTCGATTTGGAAAAAATCCTGTCCGGCGCATTGATGAAAATTTCCAGCAGCCGCAGCTCCTTGTTGCGCAGGGAGACGGTTTTGTCGCCCACCACCAGCGTGCCCGCCAAGGGATCAAACACCAGCGCGCCGAATCGTTTCTGGTTGGAACTGCCGCCACCATGGCGCCGCAACACGGCCCGGCAGCGCGCTTCCAGTTCGGAAAAATCAAAGGGTTTGGTGATGTAATCATCCGCGCCCAGATCCAGCACGCCCACCCGGTCCGACACCTCTGACCGCGCGGTCAGCACGATCACCGGCGTTGTGCCCTCGCGGCTGCGATGGGATTTAAGAAAGCTGCGGCCGTCCCCATCCGGCAGCATAATATCCAGTAAAATCAAATCGTAATCCGCCGTTGCCGCATAGTCATCCGCGACCGCCAGATCCGGGGCATGATCCACCACATGGCCATCCATCCGCAGCCGGTCCTCGACGGCGGCAGCCAGGCTCAGGTTGTCTTCGACCAGCAGAAAACGCATGGGGATCTATCCGTGGGAAGGGCATCGCCCGTGGTGGCAAAATGCGATGTGACAGGTTTGTGTCAGCTTGACGTGTTCCCTTTCAGTCATGAGCGGCCAAGCCGCCATTTGTCAAATGGGAGGACAAACAGATGAAAACGACTTTGACCCGGCGCGCCCTGATGGCGGTGACCGCTGCGACACTGGCCTTTGCTGCGCCGGTTTCTGCGGATGAGATGGTGGACAGCATCCACTTTCTGATCCCCGGCGGCGCGGGCGGCGGCTGGGACGGCACCGCGCGCGGCACCGGTGAGGCGCTGACCAAGGCGGGCCTTGTGGGCAACGCCTCCTTTGAAAACATGTCCGGCGGTGGCGGTGGCAAGGCGATCGGCTATCTGATCGAAAACGCCGAGAGCAACCACGGCACCCTGATGGTCAACTCGACCCCGATTGTGATCCGCTCGCTCACCGGTGTCTTCCCGCATAACTTCCGGGACCTCACCATGGTGGCAGGCACCATTGGCGATTATGCGGCCATCGTTGTGGGCAAGGACAGCCCGATCAACTCCATGTCCGATCTGATTGCCGCCTATCAGGCCAATCCGCGCAAGACCGCCATCGGTGGCGGCTCGGTCCCCGGCGGCATGGACCATCTGGTTGCCGCAATGGTGATGAAGGCCGCAGGCGAGGAGCCGACAGCGGTGAAATACATCCCCTATGACGCGGGCGGTGTGGCTATGGCCGCACTTCTCTCCGGCGAAATCGCCGCACTCTCCACCGGCTTCTCCGAGGCAATTGATCTCGCCAACGCAGGCGAGGTGAAAATCATCGGCGTCACCGCCGAGGACCGCGTGCCGGCCTATGCAGACGCCCCCACAATGAAAGAGCAGGGGATTGACGCCACTTTCGTCAACTGGCGCGGCTTCTTCGGCGCGCCGGGACTGCCAGAGGAAAAGGTCGAGGCCTACCGGGCCGCTCTGGCCAAGATGTACGACACCCCCGAATGGGAAGAGGTCCGCGCCCGCAACGGGTGGGTGAACATCCACAACAGCGGCGATGACTTCGTCAGCTTCCTGGAAGGTCAGGAAGAGGTGATCAAAAACCTGATGCAGGAACTCGGCTTCCTCTAAGTCTGGCAGAGCAGACAGGCGTCCGGTCCGAGTTGTGCCGGGCGCCTGACCTCCGACACCAGAAACCGGCGGCGCGCATCTTCAGGAGGGGGCCGCGCTGCCCGCCCGGTTTCACGCTCGATATATCTCATCAAAGGGGGGAGAGCCTCATGGCGCTCGACCGATGGATCGCGCTGGTCATTCTTATGATCAGCCTCGCCTATGGCTACACGGCCTTTTTCACAATGGACGAAGGCCTGCCGCCGTTCATGAAATTCAATGCCATCTGGCCCAGCACCTTCCCTAAGGGGTTGTCCGTTATGGCGGTGATCTGCGCGCTGATCATCCTGCTGTCACCGCAGAAAGCCGATGCAGGCCCCAAGGCTGGCGACATCGATTACCGCCGCTTGCTGGACTACAAACTGGGTCAGGCGACGGCACTTCTCGCGATGATGGTGATCTACGCGCTGGCACTGCGTCCGGTTGGCTTCCTGATCTCCACCGTCGCATTTCTGGTGATCAGCGCTTTGATCCTTGGCGAACGCAAGCTGCATATCCTGATCCCCATCGCGGTTATCGCGGCGGGTGTGGTCTGGTATCTGGTGCAGCAGGTGCTGGGTATCTACCTGCGCCCGCTGCCCTTCTTCATGGGGACTGGGGGCTGATATGCTGGACGGTATTCTGATTGGCCTCAGCACGGCCTTTTCCTTGAGCAACATCCTGATGGTGATCGGCGGCTGCCTCATCGGTACCTTCATCGGCATGTTGCCGGGCCTCGGCCCGATGAGCATCATTTCCATCATGATCCCGGTGGCGATCTCCATCGGTGATCCCTCTGCCGCGCTGATCCTGCTGGCGGGTGTCTACTATGGCGCCATCTTTGGCGGCTCCACCTCCTCCATCCTGATCAATGCGCCGGGCGTGGCCTCAACCGTGGCGACGTCTTTCGATGGCTATCCGCTGGCGCGACAGGGCAAGGCGGGCAAGGCGCTGACCGTGGCGGCGATTTCGTCCTTCTGCGGCGGCAGCATCGGGGCGATCCTGCTGATGATCTTCGCCCCCGCGCTGGCCAGCGTCGCGCTGCTGTTCCACTCCGCCGAGTACTTTGCGCTGATGGTGGTGGGGCTTTCTGCCATCGCCGCCTTTGCGGGCACCGGTCAGGTGGTGAAGGCGCTGCTGATGACAGTCCTTGGCCTGATCATGGCCACGGTGGGTGAGGGCGCGCTGTTCAATATGCCCCGCTTCACCATGGGCATTATGGACCTTCAGTCAGGCTTTGGTTTCATCACCCTGGCGATGGCGATGTTTGCCCTGCCAGAGGCGCTGTATCTGGTGCTCGATCCCAGCCGCTCCAAGACCGAAGGGGGCAGCAATGAGATCAAGGATCTGCGCATCACCAAGGCGGAGGCCAAATCCATCGCGCCGGTGATTGGCCGCCAGTCGATCCAGGGCTTCCTGATCGGTGTGCTGCCGGGGGCCGGGGCCACCATCGCCTCCTTCCTTGGCTACGCGGTGGAGCGCAATATCGCCCCGAAGGAGGAGCAGAAGGAGTTTGGCAAGGGCGCCATCAAGGGCCTCGCCGCGCCGGAAAGCGCCAATAACGCCGCCTGCACAGGCTCCTTTGTGCCATTGCTGACGCTGGGCATTCCCGGCTCGGGTACAACGGCAATCCTTCTGGGGGCGCTGATCGCGCTCAATGTCTCACCGGGGCCGCGCCTGATGGTGGATGAGCCGGAGATCTTCTGGGCGGTGATCATCTCGATGTATGTCGGCAACCTGATCCTGTTGATCCTGAATCTGCCGCTGATCCCCTATATCGCCAAGGTTCTGGCAGTGCCGCGCAACTACCTGATCCCCTTCATCTTCTTCTTCACCTTGATGGGGGCCTATATCGGGCAGAACAATGCAACCGAGCTACTGATCCTCGTGGGTCTGGGGATCTGCGCCACGGTGCTGCGCTTTGCCGATTATCCGCTGGCGCCCCTGCTGATCGGCTTCATTCTGGGGTCGATGCTGGAGGATAATTTCTCCCGCTCGATGCAGCTCTATGACGGGCTGGGTTTCCTGATGGAACGCCCGATGACCATCGGCCTCTTGGGGCTGGCGGCGGTGTTGGTGATCCTGCCGAGCTACCGGGCCCGCCGCGCCCGGCTGCGTCAGCGCGGGGTGGCAGACGGCGATTGATCGTCGCCATGGAAACAGACCACGGGGGGCGCTGCGGCGCCCCTTTTTCGTGGCTCAGCCCAGGATCAAGAGCCAGAGCCAGACCGTCAGGATACAGGATCCCGTGGCAATCAGCACCGAGGACGCCGCCACCCGCTTTGCGCGGCCATACATATTGGCAAAGATATAGGCGTTGAACCCCGTCGCCATGGCGGCATTCAACACCGCAGAGCGGAACAGATCCGGTTGCACCTTCAAGGCGCTGCCCATGCTCCAGACCAGCGCCGGATGCACCATCAATGAGATCGCACAGACAAAACCGATGGTGCGCAGATCGCCTTCAGGGCGGTATTGCACCAGCACGCCCCCGAGCGCAAACAGCGCCGTTGGCAGCGCCGCCCGAATGACCAACGACAGCGCCTCATCCACCGCCTGCGGGATCCACAGGCCCGAAAGGTTCACCAGAAATCCCAGGGCGATGCCAAGGATCAGCACATTCTTAAACATCGCGCTGAATACCGATTTCACCGTAGCGATGCCGCCCGCGCCTTTGTTGCGCACGATCTCCATCACCGTGATCCCCAGCCCGTAGCAAAACGGCGAGTGAAAGGCGATGATCGCATAGTTGCCGGTCAGATTGTCGGCCCCATAGGCGCGTTCCGTGATCGGCAGACCCAGCAGCACCGAATTGGAGAACAGGCAGCAAAAGCCGATCGCCACGCAATCCTCCCAGTCGCGTTTGAAAATCAGCCGTGCACCGGCCATCCCCAGACAGAAACAGGCCGCCGCGCCCGTGTAGAAACTGATCAGTAGACGCGGGTCAAAACTCGCCGACAGATCCAGCGTCGCAATAGCGCGAAACAACAGGCAGGGAATGGCAAAGCTCTGGGTGAATTTCATCAGCCCATCCACATGGCTGGCCTGAAAATACCCGCGCCGCGTGGCGACATAGCCCGCGCCAATGACCAGAAACACCGGCAGGATGACATCAATCAGGCTCTGAAACATGATGTGCCTTCCTATGGGCGGGGTCGCGGGCGCCTTATGTGGCGGCTCAGATCGGGTATTCGATCACCATCCCGTCATAGGCGGGATCAATATGATCAGGGGTCTCAGCAGCGACCTGCGCGTAGTCCAGATCAATGTGCATATTGGTCAGTACCGCGCGCTTTGGCGCCATCCGCTCGATCCACTCCAGCGCTTCGTCCAGCGACAGATGGGTGGGATGCGGCTTGCGGCGCAGCGCATCAAGGATCCAGCAGTCCAGATCCTGCAATTCCACCAGCGCGCTGTCAGGGATCTTGGCCACATCCGGCAGATAGGCGACATCGCCAATGCGGAACCCCAGCGCCTCAATGGAGCCGTGATTGACCTCAAACGGGCGCAGGGTGATATCGCCACCGGGGCCGGAAATCGTCAGCGGGCCGTCAATGCTGCGCAGGTCCAGAATGGGCGGATAGGGGGAGCCTGCGGGCTGCACAAAGGCATAGCCAAACCGCGACAACAGCGCGTTCTGCGTGTCACCATCCGCATAGACCGGAATACGGTCGCGCATGTTGAAGACGATCATCCGCAGATCATCAATGCCATGCACATGATCGGCGTGGGAATGGGTATAGACCACCCCGTCCAGCCGCCCGGTGCCGGTGTCCAGCAGCTGGCTGCGCATATCGGGGGAGGTGTCGATCAGCACCGTCGTGGTGCCCTCGGGACCGTCCCGCTCCACCAGCAGCGAGCAGCGGCGGCGGCGGTTGCGGGGGTTGTCCGGATCGCAATCGCCCCAATGCCCGCCCAGTCGCGGCACCCCACCGGAGGACCCGCAGCCCAGAATGGTAAAGCGCAGCACGCCCATCAGGCGGCGGCCTCATATTTGGCAGCCTTCCAGAACAGCCGGTCAAAATTGGCCTGTGTCTGGGCGGCGAAATCGGCGTAATCCACACCAAACACCTCTGCGCCTACGCGGGCGGTATGGGCTGTATAGGCCGGTTCATTGCGTTTTCCACGATAGGGTGGCGGCGCCAGAAAGGGCGCGTCAGTTTCCACCAGAATCCGCTCCATCGGGGCAGCGGCAAAGATATCGCGCAGCTCCTGGCTCTTGGGGAAGGCGGCGATGCCCGACATCGACAGGTAAAACCCAAGATCCAGCGCCGCTCGTGCCAGTTCAGGCGAGGAGGAGAAGCAATGCATCACACAGGTATAGGCGCCCTTGGCCATTTCATCGCGCAGGATCATCGCCATATCCTCATCCGCCGCGCGGGCGTGGATGATCAGCGGCAGGCCGGTTTCCCGCGCCGCCGTAATATGAGTTCTGAGCGAGGTCTTCTGCACCTCCGCACTCTCGGCGGTATAGTGATAGTCCAGTCCGGTCTCGCCAATGCCGACAAATTTCGGATGCTGCGCCAGCGCCACCAGCTCGTCCACTGAGACCAGCGGCTCGTCTGCGGCACTCATCGGGTGCGTGCCCGCCGCATAGAAGATCGGCGCATGCGCCTCGGCGATGGCGCGCACAGTGGGCTCATTGCGCAGTTTGGTGCAGATGGTGACCATGCGGGTCACACCGGCCTCAGCTGCCCGCGCAATCAGCGCGTCCAGCTCACGCTCGAAATCGGGAAAATCCAGATGGCAATGGCTGTCCGTAATGGACGGGGGCATGGGGGAAAGGCTCTCGGTCATAACTGCTCTCTGTCGCGTCCTGCGGGGGTCCGGTGCTCCGGATCAGCGCGCCGCAGTGTCCTGCATCTTGAAAACCGTATCTAGGACAAGTGCTGCGGGGTCAAGGTTCACCGCCTGACCGTGGCGCATCCGAGCCGTGACCTGCGCTGCCAGATCCGCCCAGGCACGCGCCTTTTGCGGCGTCGGTGAAAGCCGCGACAGCACCGACGCCTCCTGCGGGGCGGCCTCCGGCTGTGGCGCCGTTCCGGTGGCGCCGGTGCGAGCCAGCCGGGCCAGCGCCGTATCAATCAGGGTGAGCAGCAGTTCAAATTTCTCTGCCCCACCCCGTGCTGCGGCCTGTTCCGCCAATGCCATCGCGCGCTGCCGATCCAGCCGGGGCAGGCTGTCCAGCAGCCGCACCACATCGCTATAGGCCTGCAAGCCTCCGAGGTTCAGCAGCCGCAGCGCCGCCCCGACCGAACCATTGGACAGCGCGGCCAGATGGTCGGCTTGCTTTGGCAGCTCAGCGCCTGCCTGCGTCAGGGCCGCCTGCATGTCCTCCGGGCCCAGCGGCGCGAACCGCAACAGCCGACAGCGCGAGCGGATCGTCGGCAACAGTCGCGAGGGCTGATGTGACACCAGCAGCAGGGTTGTGCGGGCAGGCGGCTCTTCCAGCATTTTCAGCAGCGCATTGGCGGCACTGGTGTTCATATCGTCAGCGGCATCCACAATCACCACCCGGCGCCCGCCGTCTGTGGCCGACAGGCCAAAGAATTTGTTCAGCGCCCGAATGTCATCGACCACGATCTGATCGCGCAGCTTGCCCTTGTCGTTCTCGCTGCGGGTAATCGACGCCAGCCCCGGCTCCGCCAGCGCCTGAATGCGGTGCATCACCGGATGATCCATCCCGATATCCAGCGAGGTGGCAGGCGGCGGCGCGCCGAACAACCCCGCATCCTCCGCAGGCGGCTGCGATAGCAAAAACGCCGCAATGCGCCAGGCCAGCGTTGCCTTGCCGACGCCCTGTGGACCAGTCAGCAGCCAGCCGTGATGCAGCCGGTCCGAGTTGAAGGCGGTCAGGAAATCCTGCTCCGCCTGCGCCTGTCCAAACAGCTGCTGCGTTTCGCGCGGATGGGGCGCGCCCACTGTCTGATCCGCGCGCAGAGGGGCGTCATCCTTGCTCATGCGCCTGCGTCCCCATCGAATGCGGGCAGGGCGGTGGAGACAACTTCCAGCACATCGCGCGCGACGCTGTCCATCGGGCGGTCGCCGTCGATGACGCGAAACCGGTCTGCAAATTCCTGTGCCAATGCCAGAAACCCGGCTCGCGTTCGCTGTTGCAGATCCAGACCAAAATCCTCGAACCGTTCTTCGCTGCCCTGCCGGCCCTTGGCCCGCGCCAGCCCTTTGGCCGGGTCCATGTCGATCAGGATGGTCAGGTCCGGTTCATGGCCAATCATCAGGCGATGCAGCTGATCGACGCTGGCGCGCAGATCCCCGCGCGACAGCCCCTGATACATCCGCGTGCTATCGGCAAAGCGGTCACAGACCACCACCTTGCCCGCGGCCAGCGCAGGCAGGATTCGCCGTTCCATATGGTCGCGCCGCGCGGCGGTGAACAGCAACAGCTCCGTCTCCGCCGACCAGCGGTCGGGGTCCCCCTCCAGCACCAGACGGCGGATCTCCTCCGCCCCGTCTGACCCGCCGGGTTCACGGGTCAGGACAACCTCAATCCCCTGCGCCTGCAAGGCCTCCGCCAGCAGCCGACATTGCGTCGATTTGCCGGAGCCGTCGATCCCCTCAAATGTGACGAAGAGGCCGGAATAGGAGGCTGCGCCATCCGCAGCGGCGCCGGTCTTGGCCGCTGTCACTGGCTGGCCTCAGGCCCGCTGAGGAACCGTTTCACCAGCACTTCGGCAGCGGTCTTCACCCGCACCGGGAAGCCACCGGTTGGAATATCCTTCTCCGCCACCAGCGGCAGCCGCACCTCCGGCAGCTCATCCGGTTGCAGCACCAGTTCGGCCAGTTGCTGCCCTTTCTCGATGGGGGCATCAATCGGCCCGGTATAGACCACCTCGCCAGTGATCTCGCGACCGGCAAGGGCAGGCAGCAGCACGGTCAGATCCTCCGCGGGCACCAGCCCTACGGTTGCCTCTGCCCCGCGCCAGACCTCGGCTTCTGCGACCGGAACACCCGCTTTAGCCACCGTTTTTTTGGCAAATTGGCGAAACGACCAGTTAACCAGGGCCTCGGCCTCCTCTGCGCGGGCGGTGGTGCTGTCCAGACCGGTGATCACAAAAATCACCCGCCGGTCGCCCTGCGCGGCGGATCCCACCAGACCATAGCCCGCTTCGGAGGTGTGGCCGGTCTTCAGACCATCCGCGCCGATGCCCAGACCCAGCAGCGGGTTGCGGTTGCGCACATTGGAGGGCGCGCGGCCATCAAATTCAAACTCCCGCTCGGCAAACAGCGGGTAATATTGCGGGAAATCCTCGATCAGCTTTTCAGCAAGGATCGCCAGATCCTCCACCGACATCCGGTGCCCGGCGGCAGGCCAGCCGTTGGAATTGGCAAAGGTGGAGTTCTCCATCCCCATTTCCTGCGCCCGTTTGGTCATGTAGCGGGCAAACCCCGCCTCAGTGCCATCAGGGCTCAGCGCTTCGGCCAGCACCACGCAGGCGTCATTGCCCGACAGCACGATGATCCCGCGTAAGAGATCCTCCACCCGGACCCGATCCTGCGTATTGAGGAACATGGTCGAGCCCTTATAGCTCATGGCGTGTTCGCTGACCGGCAGCCGCTCATCCAGTGTCAGGCGGCCATCGCGGATCGCCTCAAACGCCACATAAAGCGTCATCAGCTTCGACATCGACGCAGGCGGCAGCGCCAGATCGGCGTTCTTGGCCAGCAGCACGGTATCGGTCTCCTGATCCAGCACATAGGCGGCGCGCGCGCGGGTATCAAAGGCCGCAGCCGACAGCGCCGAAAGGCTGACCAACAGGCCAGCCGCACAGGTCAATTTCAAAGCAGAGCGAAGCGGAGAGGGGAGAAAGGTCATGACAGAAGCGTCTTTCCGGTTGGTCACGTCAAGCAGAGCCGCACAAGCGAGGTCAATTGGTGACCGCATAGGCATCGGAGAAGCCGACGGCCTTGACGCTCTTCAGCAGCTGACTGCGTTCGGATTTCGATTGGGCCGGCCCGACCAGCACCCGCCAGAACGGTTTTCCGTTGCTGGACTGGGACAGGACTGAGGGCATAAGCCCGGCATTGCGCATCTGATCGGCGGTGCGTTTGGCATTGGCCTCAACACTGAAAATACCGATCTGAATATAGGGTTTGTTCAGAGAGGAACTGGCTGCTGCGGCCTTGGTTGCGGTTGAGGCCACGGCGGGTGCTTCTGCCTGAGCAGGCGCAACAGCGGTCGGGACCGCCGAGTCAATGGCCGCCGCAGCACCAGCGATTGGGTCCAAGGGCTGCGTGTCGATATCGCCGCCATCGGCAAGAGCGACATCGGCCTCCTCAAGGATGACCTCCGCAGGTTGTTCCGGATCCGCGACTTTTTCGCGGCGCAGCGCGGTAACATTCAGTTCAACCGGTGCACCCGCCAACATGCCCAGAGCTTCGGATGCATCGGAGGACACCTGCAGCCGGGGACCGGGAATTTCCCGCTCACGCCGGAACAGCGCACCGATCACAAATTTGCCATTGGCCTGATTGCGGATGATCACCTGTTCGGGATCCTCGGCATCTGGATGCGCCACCCAGACCCCGCCCAGCGAGGGGCGCCCATCCCAAAGACCCGCTTCGGTCACCTGAAACACCTCCGGTGCCTCCACCTCGCGTTCCACCAGCCGGGTACTGCTGGAGGGGGTGACGGCGCCGTCTTCCTGTGGCTTTGGTTTCAGGAAGGCCAATCCGGGGCCTTCTTCGCAGGCGCCGAGGATCATCAGCCCGGTCAGTGCCGCCGCAAGCCGTCGGCCCCGGCGCGAAGACCCTTGGCCTTTGGCGCTGTGTTTGCGTGTCGACATAGCGTGAACCATGTGTGCTTCCTTGCCCGTATCTGACGGCGCTTTGCGCCTTCTTATGCGCGCTGTCCTGCGCTCCGTGCCGATTGCTTCGGCGTCAGCTGTTCCGGTACCGGTTGTTCCGGCGCCCTTATGATGGGCGCAGCATAGCCGCCACGCCGGCGCAAGGAAACCCTGCCACAGCGCGCTCGGCAAGTTTTCGGCGATCCCGGTTCCCTGTGGCAGCCCGTCACGCTCGGCCCGCAGCGCAGGGTATCCGGGACAGGTGGCCGACACTGTGAAACGGGATAGGGTGCAATTCCCTCTTGCCAGACGGGCAACCAGCGCCTAAACCCGGCGCCGACCGGGGAGGTGGCAGAGTGGTCGAATGCGGCGGTCTTGAAAACCGTTGAACGTGAGAGCGTTCCCAGGGTTCGAATCCCTGTCTCCCCGCCACTCCAGCCGCCCCAAGTCCTGACGCATGGTCATTGCCACGGGCAAGACTGGGCATCTGCTCAGTAGCTCTTAGTCCCGCCGCAGCAGATAGATATCCATGATCCAGCCATGATCCGTGCGCGCCGTTGCGCGAGTCTCGATGATCTGATCGCTGACCTCTTCCAACGGGCCGGAGATCGAAATCTCGTTTTCCATACCGGCATAGGCCGTCCACCAGATCTGGAGGCCTGCGGGATCAAGCGAGCGGAACGAACAGGCGCCATCCAGCATCACCACCAGCGTCTCGGTCCCCTCCGGCCAGCCCGCATCGCGCAGCTGCCGCCCGGTGGTGATGGTGAAGGGGCCGTTGATGGTATTGATAGGGATCGCATGCGCCGCCGTCAGCGCCTGAATGGAGGTGATGCCGGGAATGACGCGCAGGGCAATCTTGGCCCTCGTCTTCAGCCGGTCAGCAATGCGCATCGTGCTGTCATAAAGCGACGGATCCCCCCAGACCAGAAACCCAACCGCGCCACCTTCGGGCAGATGGGTGGTGATGGTCTGCCACCAGATCTCAGCAATCGCGTCATGCCAGTCATCGACCCGCTGGCGATAATCCTGCGTCGCCTCATCCCGCACCGGTAGGTCGAATTCCACGATACGGGGCGCGGGGTGGTCCGGGCCGCCCTTGCGGATCGCTGCGGCGCAAATGGCTTGGCGCAACCCCGCCAGATCATCCTTCCCGGCGCCCTTATTGGGGATCAGGATCAGATCCTGCGCATTCAGCGCCTCCACCGCCTGCAGGGTCAGATGCTGCGGGTTGCCGGTGCCGATGCCAATCAGGGTAAGGTCAATCATTGCGGCCCTTTCAAATAAAGACACGGCCCCGAAGGCGGGGCCGTGCCGGTTCAGTCATGTGCCAAGGATCAGGCGTTGTTGTAAAGACGCGGTGTCACCAGCGCGCTGCCGTTGAGACCACGCATTGCCTTGGCACCGGCCAGAACCGCCAGATCGGCAATCGGCTCAATCAGCACCACCAGCATATAGGCGCCACCAAAGGTCAGCACGGAAGTTACCGTTTCGCCACCAAACCCCTGACCGTAGAAGGCCCAGAATGCCACCCAGGCCACCACGCCGCCCTGATAAGCGGTGCTCAGCGCCAGCGCTTGGCTGTACTTGAGGTCGACATAGGCGGTGTCCGGCGCGATGATGCGGGCGGCCAGCGCTTGCAGGGCAAACAGCGGCACCAAGAGGGTGGTCAGGTTGATGAAATACATCGGCAGATCAAACGGCGCAAAGAACACGCCCTGGATCAGCAGACCCGCCGCCAAACCAAAGGCCGCAGGTGCCGCCCCTAGGATCAGGAACAGAGTCGAGCCGAGAATGAAATGCACCTCTGAGACGCCAACCGGGAAATGCGGCAGCACCTCGAAAAACAGGAACACGCCCACGGTCGCGATCATGGCGCGCAGGGCATAGGATACGATATTGGTCTTTTTCAGATCCGCAAAGGTTTCCTTGGCGGCATAGGTCGCAGCGCCAGCTGCGGTGGCATAAGACAAGCCGATTTTGGTGGCATCAACGATGCCTGGTTCGATATGCATTACTGTCTCCTCTCCGTCTCACCCGACGGGTTGATTATGTGGCATGGCCGGTCTCCTGACTCGCGGGTCGCTGCTTGCTCTCCCCCTTCCCAGCCCGTTGGCCAGTGGGTATTGGAAAGCTGCTCGCCGCTCACAGTCGCGGGGGCGGTTGAGGCTTCGGTGCCGCGATTGGGTCCACCGTTCCTCATTCCCGTTTCAGTCCTGACGCTTAGCGCCGTTGGAACACCATATGCCGCCTATGTGCCCGCTGGCACCTGACTCGGTCAAGTTTGAATCCGGCTCCGCAAGAGATGTTAGCGACGCGCCCTTGGGTCAGCTGGACCCTGCGCGCACCACAGCAGGACAGCCCGTCCGCACAGCGCAGACAGGAGCATCACAGAGGGCGCAGCACCCGCACAGGCGAGCAGAGGGTCTGACGCGTATCGCGGCCGACCGCCTGATGCGGATCAGCCGGTCTCGGGGGCACCCAACCCGGCGTGGGCCGGATCTGCGGGCTGATCTGCCAGCGGGCCATAGAGGATCAGCACCGGCGCGGTGGTCCGCATCGCCCGCAATGCGGCCGGCAGATCCCCCACTGTATGGCAATGCAGCTCCTGCTCCGGTGTCGACACCCCCAGCGCCACCAGCGCATGTGTCTGGGGCGGCAACCCCGCCTCCATCAGCTTTTCCGCCAGCGCCGCAAAGGTGCTCTTGCCCATGTAGACAACCGTTGTGGCCTCACCATCGGCAAGGGCGGCCATATTCAGATTGTCAGGCAGACCACCGGTGACGTCATGGCCGGTGATGAACTGCAGCCGCCGCGCCGTCATGCGCCGGGTCAGCGGGATGTTCGCCGCCGCCGCCGCCGCCGACGCGGCCGTAACGCCGGGCACGATCTCAAACCCGATCCCGGCCTGCCGCAGCGCGGTGATCTCTTCTTCCAACCGGCCAAACACACCGGAATCCCCGGATTTCAGCCGCACCACATGCAGGCCACTCTGGGCGTAATCGACCAGCAGCTGGCTCACATGGTCCTGCTTGGGGGAGGGGCGGCCGGCCCGTTTGCCCACGCCCACCAGATCGGCGTCCGCGCGGGCATGGGTCAGGATCGGCCCTGAGGACAGATCGTCAAACAGCACCGCATCCGCCGCCTCCAGCCGCTTCACCGCCTTCACGGTCAGCAGCTCCGGATCGCCAGGGCCAGAGGACACAAAGGAGACAAAGCCGCTCATCCCTGCTCTCCGGTGATCAGATGGAAGAAGGTGCCGGTGACGTGGCCCTTGATGGAGCCGGTCTCCGGCACCGGGCCGCCGTCAGCGTCCATGACATTGGCCAGCGGCGCATCGGGTTCTTCCAGAATGGTGGAATAATGGAATTCATGCCCGCGCAACGCCGTGCCTGTCTCAAAGCCGGGCATCCCCGCCTGCAGAATGGCGCGGCGGTAGCCGAGGTGGAATTTGCGCTTCTCATAAGAGGTCACGAGGCCCAGCAGCCCCAGCATCTGGTGGCGGGTGCCCGCCTTGTCGATCAGCGCCTCCCCCAGCGCCATATAGCCGCCGCACTCACCATGCACCGGCTTGGTCTCGGCATGTTTGCGAACGCCCGCGCGGAAGGTCTCCGCCGCCGCCAGCGTGCCGCCATGCAGCTCAGGGTAGCCACCGGGCAGCCAGACCAGATCGGCGTCCGCCGCCGGGGCCTCATCCGCCAGCGGCGAGAACGGCAGGATCTCTGCCCCCGCCGCGCGCCAGCCGCTCAGCAGATGCGGATAGGTGAAGGAAAACGCCGCATCCCGCGCCAAAGCAATCCGCTGAGCGGGCGGCGGGGGCAGGCTGGCAGCCGCAGGGGCCGCCCCCGACAGTGCCGCCGACTTGATCGCCTCCATATCCACATGCTCACGCAGGAAGGATGCATAGCCTGCAATCGCGGCTTCCAGATCCGGATGTTCCACCGCCTGAATGAGGCCCAGATGCCGCTCTGGCAGGGCCAGATCGCCACGCCGGGGCAGGGAACCCAGCACCTTGATCCCGGCCTTCTCCATGCCCAATCGCGTCAGCCGCTCATGCCGCGGGCTGGCAACCCGGTTCAGAATGACCCCGGCAAAAGGCAGGTCAGGATCATAGTTCTTGAACCCCAGCGCCGTGGCCGCCGCCGATTGCGCCTGACCGCCCACATCAACCACCAGCACGACCGGCCAGCCCATGCGCTTGGCGGTCTCGGCAGAGGAACCAAAGCCTGACTGCCCGCGTGTCGCTACCCCGTCATACAGCCCCATGGAGCCTTCACCGATGCAGATTTCCGCACCTGCCGCCTGTCCGGTGACCGCATCCAAGAGGCCTGCGTCCATCGCCCAGGTGTCCAGGTTAAAGCTCGGCCGTTTCGCGGCTGCCAGATGAAACGCCGGGTCGATGTAATCCGGCCCGCTCTTGTAGGGCTGCACGGTCAGGCCGTCCTCAGCCAGCGCCCGCAGCAGGCCCAGCATCACGGTGGTTTTGCCGGTGCCCGAGGAAGGCGCCGAAATCATCAGTCCGGGAGGGGTCATATCAGTCATCGCCATGGCTCCAGCTGGACCATGGGCTGTCGGCGCTTTGCGGCCGGTAGCGGCGGTCGTAATCGGCAGAGTAGAGGCAGCTTTCGTCAAAGCCTTCGCCCTTCAGCACCGGCCCCACCAGAATGAGGGCCGTGCGGGAGATCTTCTCGTCCAGAGAGTCCTTGAGTGTCTCCAGCGTGGCGCGGTGGATCTGCTGATCCGGCCAGCTGGCGCGGTACACCACCGCCACCGGGCAATCTGCGCCATAATGGGGCGTGAGGCTCTCGACCACATGATCCAGATTGCCGATCGACAGATGGATCGCCAGCGTGGCGCCCGTGCGCGCGAAATTCTCCAGCGACTCGCCTGCGGGCATTGAGGACGCCCGGCCCGGGGTGCGGGTCAGCACCACCGACTGGCCAAGGCCGGGCAGGGTCAGTTCCGTTCCCAGCGCCGCCGCAGCAGCGGCAAAGGACGGCACACCGGGGGTGACACTGACTGGAATGCCCTCGGCTTTCAGGCGACGCAACTGCTCGCCCATCGCCGACCACACTGACAGGTCGCCGGAATGCAGCCGGGCGACGTCCTGACCGGCCGCATGCGCCGCCTTGATCTCACCCACGATGGCGTCCAGATCCATCGCTGCGGTGTTGATGATCTTGGCGTCCGCCGGGCAGTGGCTCAGGATCTCCTCCGGCACCAGTGACCCCGCATAGAGGCACACCGGACAGGACGCGATGATGTCGCGCCCGCGCAGGGTCAGAAGGTCGGCAGCGCCCGGTCCGGCGCCAATGAAGTGAACGGTCATGGCTCAAGTCTTTCTGCTATGGCCGCGGTGGCAAGCCCATCCGCGGTGACAACTCTCGGGGCCAGAAGACGCGCCCGCGCCCCCGGTGTCCCATGGCGCGCGCCCGCCAGCGCCGCGGCTTCCGCCAGCGACCCAGTGCCGAACCGCGCCTTAATCCTGGGCGAGCAGGTCAAGGTCTGCTCCCCGCTAATATCCTGTTCCTGCAGCGCAATCACCGGCAAGCCGATGCTGCGCGCAAAGTCCTGCATGGCAGGCGCTGCGGCCTTCTCCGCGGCCGAGGCCAGCGCATCCACACGCTCCCCGGTCAGCGCCAAAGCCGCCTGCAAATCCGCCGCCGTTGCAGAGGCTCGAAATCCAATCCCCGCCACTTTCATCGCGTGACGCTCCACTGTATGACAGGCCGCGCCCGCCGCCAGTCGCGCATCGAGCCCAGCGGGCCCGCCTCGGCGATTTCCGCCTTCAGCAGATGGCCGCCGCGCGCGGCATGAGCCTGCATCAGCAGGGTCTCGGTCTCCAGCGTCACACCATTGGCGACCAGCCGCGTGCCTGCGGGCAGGATGTCCCACAGGTGATCCAGCAGTGCTTGGCTGCCGCCGCCGCCAATGAACACGCAATCGGGCAGGGGCTGGCCCTGCAGCACATCCGGCGCCTTGCCCAGCACCGCATGCAACCGGTGATCCAGCCCGAAGGCGGCGGCATTGGTACGGATATTCTCCAGCCGGCCCGCGCGCGGCTCAAAAGTGATGGCCCGCGCGCCGGGTGCCGCCAGACACCACTCGACCGAGACCGAGCCAGAGCCGCCGCCGATATCCCACAGCAGCTCGCCCATGCGCGGTGCCAGGGCCGACAAGGTCAGTGCCCGAATCGGCCGCTTGGTGATCTGCCCGTCGCTGGCAAAGAGATCATCCGCCAGCCCGGACGCCTGCGGCAGACCCTTGCGGCCCGCTGCCTCAACCGCCACGGCAACAGGGGCATGAATGTCTTGCAGGTCAAAACCTTGTGCCGCTGAAGACCGCACCCTCTGACGCGGCCCGCCAAGGCATTCCATCACGGTCAGTCTTGACGCTCCGAACCCTTCAGCGGTCAGCCATTCCGCCAGCTCTGCCGGTGCCGCCCCGTCCCGCAGGGTGCAGATCACCCGCACACCCTTGCCCAACAGTGGTCGCAGCCGCGCATAGGGGGCTGCATGCAGGCCAAGGCAAAGAACCTCCTCCAGCTTCCAGCCCAGCCGGTTCGCCGCCAGCGCAAAGCAGGATGGCGTGGGGTATGATACCCATTCCTCAGCCTCCAGATCCCGCATCAGCGAGCCGCCCGCGCCGTGCCAGAACGGATCACCTGAGGCCAAAACCACCACGCGCCGCCCGCGCATCGCCAGCACCGGCTCGGTCGAAAACGGCACCGGCCAGGGCTGCCCCTTGGCGCCAGCACCAGCCAATTCCAGATGCCGGGGCCCGCCGAAAATCACATCGGCCTCCACCAGCGCCTTCCGGCTTGCATCACTCAGGCCTTCCAGTCCATTTTCGCCCAGACCAATGATTGTGAGCCACGGGTTAGACATGACACGCATCCTTCTTCTGGGCGGCACCACCGAGGCCTCCAGCCTGGCCAGAACCCTGGCCGAGGCAGGCGCAGATGCGGTGTTTTCCTACGCGGGCCGCACGGCAAAACCCGTCAGCCAGCCGCTGCCCACCCGCGTCGGCGGTTTTGGCGGAGTGGAGGGGCTTTCTGGTTATTTGAAGACCGAAAGCATCACCCATGTGATCGATGCGACCCACCCGTTTGCCGCGCAGATGAGCACCAATGCGGTGCAGGCCTGCAAGTCGGTGGGGGTGCCGATCTGCGCCTTTGAACGCCCGGCCTGGCAGGCGGGGGAGGGCGACAGTTGGCTCCACGCGGACAGCATCGAAAGTGCGGTGAACGCTCTGCCCGAGGCCCCCGCACGGGTGTTCCTGGCGATCGGCAAACAGAACCTCGCCCAATTCGCCGCCAAGCCCCAGCACCACTACCTCTTGCGGCTGGTGGATGCGCCGGAGGCGGATTTGCCGCTGCCGCACACCACGGTCGAAATCGCCCGTGGCCCGTTTGACATCGCGGGTGACACCGCCCTGATGCAGCGGCATGGCATCACCCATGTGGTTGCCAAAAACGCCGGCGGCGCGGGCGCTGCGGCCAAGCTCACTGCCGCGCGCACCCTCGGCCTGCCGGTCATCATGATCGGCAGACCCAAGGTGCCCGAGCGGCCCGTCCTGGGCAGCGTGGCAGAGGTTATGGCCTGGATTGCTCATCCTTCGGCAGCGTAGCGGGGGGTGTAGACGTAATTGCCAATGCTCCGCGTGTCGCGGTTGCCAACAATCACCACGGTGCGCATATCGGCCATCTCAGGCGTTGCGTCCTTCAGCGGCAGGGTCAGCAGCTCTTGTCCCGGCTTGGTCACGTCACGGGCAAAGGTGATCAGCGTGTCCTGACCGCAAGCCTCGCGCAGGATGTCCAAAGCACGGGCAAACTGATGCGGCCGCGACTTGGAGCGCGGGTTGTAAAACGCCATCGCCAGCCCGGCCTCGCCCACCAGCTGCAGGCGCTTTTCAATGAGGCTCCAGGGTTTCAGATTGTCGCTCAGGTTGATGGCGGCAAAGTCATGCCCCAGGGGCGCGCCGATGGCGGCGGCGGCGGCCAGCATTGCGGTGATGCCGGGCAGAACCTTGATCTCCAGATCCAGCCATTCGGGACGGGTTTCGGCATTGTTTTCAAGCGCTTCGAACACGGCAGAGGCCATGGCGAACACCCCGGGATCACCAGAGGACACCACGACAACCCGCTTGCCCTCGGCGGCCATCTCCAGCGCATGGGTGGCGCGGTCCACCTCGACCCGGTTGTCGGAGGCGTGCAGGGTCAGCCCCTCTCGAGGCTCAATGCGCTTCACGTAGGGGATATAGCCGACGATATCCGTGGCCTCATCAATGGCGTCGCGCACTTCCTGCGTCACCAGCGCCTCGTCGCCGGGGCCAAGCCCCGCAATCACCACCCAGCCGTTTTGCGATAGCTTCATGGCCGACGCCCCTGTCCGTGAACCAATACGATGGAGAAGTAAGGCACCTCGCCCGTGATTTCCGACAGTTTCTGCACGGTCTGCCCCGGCATGGTGCCGCGTTCGACCAGCCAGGCGTCATCTGCGCGGCCAGCACGCTCCAGCGCCCGGCGCAGCTTGGGCAGATTGCGGCCGATTTTCATCACCACCAGCGCATCGGTTTCCGCCGCGCGTTTGGCCAGCTCATCCTCGCTGAGGGTCGCCATGGCCACCGTCAGCACGTCATCGCCCCAGGTGATCGGCTGGCCCGAGGCCGTCCAGCAGCCGGACATGCCGGTGATGCCCGGAATGATCTCCTGCTCCGCACGGCCCTGCAGGCGGGTATAAAGATGCATGTAAGAGCCATAAAGGAACGGATCGCCCTCGCAGAGCACCACCACGTCCTCATCCTTGGCGATCTCGGCCAGCGTATCGGCCCACTGGTCATAGAACGCCGCCAGCACCCGGTTGTATTCGGGGTCGGAGAAATGGATTTCTGTGGTGACCGGATATTCCATCGCGTGTTCGGTGACACCCTCGGCCAGCATCCCGTCCACGATCGCTCGGGCCTGGCCCTTGCGGCCGGCCTTGCGAAAATAGGCGATGTGACGCGCGCCTGTGATCATCCGGTGCGAGCGGACGCTCATCAAATCGGGGTCCCCGGGGCCCAGCCCTGCGCAGAAGACAGTACCCATGGTTATTCTTTCCAGCTCGCCAGCGCGTTGACCGCAGCCACCGTGATGGCAGAGCCACCCAGGCGGCCTTTGACGATCATCGACGGTACCGGCAGGTCTTCCATCAGCGCGTCCTTGGATTCCATCGCGCCGACAAAACCCACCGGGCAACCGATGATGGCGGCGGGGCGGGGGCACGCGGGGTCTTGCAGCATATTCAGCAGGTGGAACAGCGCGGTGGGGGCGTTGCCGATAGCCACGACAGCGCCTTCCAGTTTCGGGCGCCACAGCTCCAGCGCCGCTGCCGAACGGGTGTTGGACATTTCCTTGGCCATATCCGGCACTTTCGGGTCGCGCAGGGTGCAGATCACCTCATTGTCCGCAGGCAGGCGCGGGCGGGTGATGCCTTCGGACACCATATAGGCGTCACACAGGATTGGCGCGCCTTTGGCCAGTGCTGCGCGGGCACATTCGGCCATGCCCTCGGAGAAGCGCACGTGCTCTTCCAGCCCCACCATGCCGGCGGCGTGGATCATGCGCACGACGACGCTTTCCTCGTCCTTGTTGAAGCGCGCCAGATCGGCCTCGCGGCGAATGGTGGCAAAGCTCTCGGCATAAATCGCGGCGCCGTTGGTCTCATAGGTGTGGAGCATGTCAGCTGCCCTCTGTCAGTAGGTCGGGAGTGGCGCGCAACGCGGCGGCGCTCAGGGAGGTGTTTAGCGGGTGATCGGCGGCAGTGCCATTGCAGATCAGGTCGAATGTATCCGCGCCGGTGGCCGTCAGGACCAGATCGGCCGGGCGGGGATGGGCGCAGCCCTTGGTGCAGCCGGAAATATGCAGGTGTTGACCCGCAGGGACCGCAGCGGCCAGATCGCGGGCCAGATCGCGCGTCACCGCGCGCGCCTGCGGGCAGCCGGGCGCGCCGGTGCAGGCGCTCACACGCAGGCGGGGATCCGTGGCGTCCAGGATCAGGCCGGGCAGGGGCGGCAGGCTGTCGATGCCTTCCACCAGCAGCATCCGCCAGGGGGTCAGCCGCAGCACGCCGTGACCGGCAAGTTTGGCCAGCGTGTGGGCAGGCATCTGGCCGAATTCCAGCGCCACCAACAGGCCAAAGGGGGTTGCACCCGGTCGCTGTGGTGCAAGCCGCGTTGCGCCGCGGGCGGGGGCGGCATGCGCTGCGGGGGGCGCGCGGCGCGCCATCAACTGGTGCATTCTGCCACGTCCCTCAGTCGCGCCGCCCTGATCGAGAAACCAGCGGGCCAGGGCGAGCGCCTCGCCAGCGGCTGCTTCTGCCGTCACTGGCAGGCCGGTGTCTGCCCCATCGGCCCGCAGGAGCAGCCCGTCCGGGCCGCGCTCAATACGGATATCGGCAGCGGTATCAGTCAGGACCGGAGCCGCGCCGCAATCCACCGCGAAGCCGAATTTTCCGGGCAACTTCAGATCCGTCGCCTCTGTCAGCGCGGCGGCCAGATCCAGTGCAATCTGGTGGCCGTCATCCCCCGCCTGCCAGAAGGGTGTCAGAGTGATATTGCGCCGCGCCTCGGCACCCGCGTCCTCATCCAGCAGACCAAGGTCACGCAACCCGGCGATCAGTGCCGCGTGGGCCTCTTCACGGATGCCGCGCAGCTGCAGGTTGGCGCGCGCCGAAATATCAACCAGACCCGAGCCATGCGCCTGCGAGAGAGTGGCCAGACCGCGCGCCTGTGCCGGGCTGAGCTGCCCCAAAGGCGCGCGCACCCGCACCACCAGCCCGTCACCCGACATCATCGGGCGCAGCGCACCGGGGCACCAGCCATAGACTTTGGGTGTGGCGGCGGCGCTCACACCGCCCCCTCCAGTTCGGCCATGATCGAGTTGCGCCGGGTGCTCCAGAGACCTGCATCGTGCAAGGCGCGGAAGCGGTCGCGCATGGCGGCAAGGGCGTCGGGGTTTTCGCGGCTCATGAACTCAACCAGATCCTCGCGGCCCAAAGTGGCCTCGAAGTAGAGATCAAAGAGATGCGGCTGCACCACCTGCGCCAGATGCGCGAAGGCGGCCATGTGATCCAGCGTCGCCGCAACCTCTGCCGCGCCGCGGAAGCCGTGGTTCATCATCGAGGTGGCCCAGTCGGGATTGGCGGCGCGGGCGCGGGTGACGCGGGCGATCTCCTCGCCCAAGCTGCGCGCCTGCGGTTTGTCGGGGCGGGTTGCGTCCATGTGGTAGAGCGCTGGTGCCTCTTGGCCGATCCGCGCCATGGCAGCGGCAAATCCCGCCTCATGGGCGGCGTAATCCGAGGCCACCAGCAGATCGGTTTCCGGCAGATCCTGAAGATGTACGAAACTGTCCGTGGTTTGCAGCCGGGCCTCCAGCGCCTCGCGGGCATCGTGGATATCGCCTTTGGCGTCGATTGCATGCGAAGATGCATTGAGCCAGGCCTCGCCCGCGGCCTGCCGGGCTTCGTCGGTGTAATCGTCCAGATGCGGGGTCATGGACAGGCCGTATTGGCCCGGTTTTGGGCCAAAGACGCGGGGTGTTTCGGTCAGATAGGGGTTGTCTGCGCCGCTCTCTTCGCGGGCGGCCAGCGCGCCTGCGGCGGCCTCGAACATCTGGGCAAGGCCGGGGAAGACATCGCGAAACAGGCCCGACACCCGGAGCGTCACATCGATGCGCGGACGGTTCAGCATCGTGAGCGGCAGTACCTCGAACCCCGACACGCGTTCAGAGCCTTCATCCCATTTGGGAGCCAGCCCGGCAAGATGCAGCGCCATGGCAAACTCCTCACCGGCGGTGCGCATGGTGGCCGATCCCCAGAGATCAATCACCAGCCCTTTGGGCCAGTCGCCGTGGTCCTGAAGATGGCGGCGCAGCAGCTCTTCCGCCAGCTTGACGCCTTGGGCATGCGCCGCCCGCGACGGCACCGCGCGGGGGTCCGTGGTAAAGAGGTTGCGCCCGGTCGGGATCACATCCGCGCGGCCCCGGAAGGGTGATCCAGAGGGGCCGGGGGCGACCATCTGGCCATTGAGGGCCGCGATCAGACCGGCGCGTTCGTCCATCCCACATTGGCCGGTGCCAAAGATATGCAGCCCCTCGCCATATTGGCTTTCCTTGATGTCGCAGACAAAGGCGTCGATGCGGGTGATCGCCTCGGCGGCGCAGCAGTCCGGGGTGAGGCCAAGATCCGCTTCCACACCGGTGCCCTGTGCCTCGGCGCGGATGTCGTCGATCAGCCGGTCGCGGCGGGCGGGGTCCAGACCGTCGGCGGTGGAATATTCATCGAGCAGGCTTTCGAGCCGCGCCATGCCGTCCGGCAGATTGGTCTGCGCCAGCGGCGGTGGCAGATGGCCGAGGGTGACGGCCCCAATGCGCCGTTTGGCCTGGGCCGCCTCACCGGGGTCATTGACGATAAACGGATAGGCGACCGGCAGCGGGCCCGTCAGCACCTCCGGCCAGCAGGCCGCCGAAAGCGCCACGGATTTGCCCGGCAGCCACTCCAGCGTGCCATGGGCGCCGATGTGAACAAGGGCATCGGCCTGCGCCCGCAGCCACATGTAAAACGCCACATAGGCATGGCGCGGGGTGCGGTCGAGGTCGTGGTAATCGTCGACGCGGGTCTTCACTTCGCCGCGCTCCGGTTGCAGGGCGATCAGCGCGTTGCCTGCGCGCAAGGCCTTGAAATGAAACGCTCCCTCATGGCAATCGGGATCGTCTTCCGGCTGGCCCCAGGCCTCGGTCAATGTTTGCTGCAACGCCTGCGGCAGGGCAGACAAAGCCGCATGATAATCGGCGAGGGGGACGCTCTGCCTTTCCTCCATCAGGCGCAGGCCGGTGCTCTCCAGCGGTTCCACGGCATACCCCTGATCCCAAAGCTCGCGCAGGATTTCATCGCAGGAGGCCAGCGCATCCAGCCCCACCGCATGGGCCAGATTGTGATCTCGCCCCGGATAGGTCGACAGCACCAGCGCCAGACGTTTGTCATGATTGGGCAGGCGGGACAGATGCAGCCAGCCTTCGATCCGGTCCACCGCGGCCTTTACCCGGTCCATATCGGCGCGATGGGCAAAACGGGAATATTGCAGGTCGGGGTCTTTCTTGCCCGGCGCCTTGAAGCTGACCAGCCCGGCAAAAATCCGTCCGTCCACTTCGGGCAGCACCACGTGCATCGCCAGATCGGCGGGGGACAGGCCGCGATCGGCCTCGGCCCAGTCTTTGCGCCGGGCGGTCGACAGGGCCACCTGAAACACCGGACAGCCGGTGGTTGACAGCGGCGAGGCGCTGCCGTCGCTGCCCTGCGCGGAGAATGCAGTGGCGTTGATGATCGCAGCCGGGGCCAGATCGGGCAGGGCGTTGCGCAGCCAGTCGGCGGCCTCCGGTGCCTTGAGGCTGGCGGCAAAGACGCCATATGCGGCGTAGCCCCGTCCGCGCAGCTCACCGATCAGCGCATCCACCGGCGCGGTGTCGGCGGCGGTGAGGTAGGAGCGGTAGAAGCTGACCAGAACCAGCGGTTTTTCCGACGCAGGCAGATCTGCCAGCACCCCGCGATCCGGGTCGTAATAGCCATATTGCGGCACCGATTTCAGCCCTGCCACCGGACCGGCATAGAGCCCCGCCGCCAGCGACAGCTGCGCCAATGCGGCCTGTGCGGCGACAGCGCCGCCGGTGTCGCAGAGATGCTGCAGACGGCGCAGGGTAGAGACGGGCAGGGTCGACAACTCATCCAGACGCGGATCTTCGCGCCCGTCCGCAGGCAGGATCGCCAGCGCGATGCCTTTGCGGCGGGCCAGATCCTGCAGGGTGGCAAGCCCGTAGGACCAGTAGCTTTCCCCGCCGATAAGACGCACGAGCACGCCCTTGGCACCCTCCAGTGTCTGCTCGGCGTAGACGTCCACCGACAGCGGGTGCTTCAGCGCCACCAGATTGGCGAGCCGCAGTGTGGGCAGCCGGTCCTTGCCGCGATGCCAGCCCGCCGCAAAGGCCCCGAGATCGCTGTCGGAAAACGACAGCACCACAAGGTCCGCAGGCGTCTGCCCGAGGTCCTGCGGGGTATCACTCTCGTCAAGGCCGTGGCTTTCGCGGAAGACGACGTGCATAGGTCAGGCCCTTTCAGAAAGAAGAGCGGAGGGCAGCGCCCGGCCTCGGGAGGAAGCGAAGCGCCCTCCCGTGGGGGAGGTCGGGCGCTGCCCGGCGTTGCCGCCGGGCGAAACTGTTGAAGTTTCGCCTTGGCGCATCAGCTTCAGGCCCCCAGCTCGGCGCGGATCGCCTCGGCGTCGATATTGTCATGCTCGGCGATGACCACGAGAACGGTCTTGCGCGCCTGTGCGCCCCAGGGCTGATCATATTGCGCGCGCAGGCGTTCACCCACGGCCTGAACGAGCATCCGCATCGGTTTTCCTTCCACCGCAACATAGCCTTTGACGCGCAGGATATTGCGCTCGCGGGCGAGTTTCACGATGGCATCCTGCAACAGTTGCGGATCGGAGACTTCGCCCATTTCGACCACGATTGTATCAAAATCGTCATGGCTGTGGTCATGATCATGATGGTGGTCGTGATCGTGGTCATGATCATCGTCGTGATGATGGTGGTGTTCGTGATGCGAGGGGCGCGCGTCCAGATCATCTTCGGCGGCGGCCTCAAGCCCCAGAATGACGCGCGGGTCGATCACGCCTTCGGACATCGACAGGATCGGCAATTTGCGCGGCGCTTCCGCTTCGATCATGCTGCGGGCCTTGTCCAGACCGTCCTCACCGGCAAGATCGGCCTTGGACAACAGGATGATATCGGCGCAGGAGATCTGATCCTTGAACAGTTCCGACAGTGGGGTTTCGTGGTCGATGCCTTCATCGGCCTCGCGCTGGGCCTGCACGGCCTCCAGATCGGTGGCGAACTGGCCCTTGGCGACGGCTTCGGCGTCGGCCAGTGCGACCACGCCATCGACGGTGATGCGTGAGCGGATCGCGGGCCAGTCAAACGCCTTCAGCAGGGGTTTCGGCAGCGCCAGACCGGAGGTCTCGATCACGATGTGATCGGGTTTTTCCGGCAGGTCCATCAGCTGTTCGATGGTCGGGATGAAATCATCGGCCACGGTGCAACAGATACAGCCATTGGCCAGCTCCATGATGTTTTCTGCCGGGCAGTTTTCATCGGCGCAGGATTTCAGGATTTCGCCGTCCACCCCGGCGGTGCCAAATTCATTGACGACCACGGCCAGACGTTTGCCCTGCGGGTTCTGCATCAGATGGCGGATCAGGGTGGTTTTGCCCGCACCAAGGAAGCCGGTGATGACGGTGACGGGGATTTTATTCAGGTCGCTCATGGGGTTAATCCTTGGACAACGAAGGGGGAGTGGAAGGCGCCGCCACAGGTGCAGGCGGAATGCGGGCAATGGATTGCTTGCGGAACACCACAGGGCGTTCGCGCCAGGGCACCAGACCATCCGTGGTGGCGGCATAGGCAGCAGCGCCGGTCAGGATGTCGGGCACATGTTCGTCGGGATCAAGATCGCCGTAGATGTAGCTCCAGCGGGCATCGCCGCCGCTCAGCACCATGGAACAGCCGCGGGTGCAGGCCGACAGGCATTCGACACCGCGCACGTTGACACCCTCGGGCAGGTCGGCCGCCTGCAGGGCGGACAGCATTTGCGCACCGGGGCGCGGGGCCTCCGGGTCGGTCACCTCGCCGCGACGGCAGGTGGTGCAGATCGTCAGTGTTACCTCGGCCATGAGCGCCCTTCACTTGGTTTCAGCGAAGGGGCTGCGGGCCAGCGGGGGCGCGAAGGTCGCGCGGGGATCCCTGCCGGTCGCGGAACACCCCGTCCGCCCGTTGCGTTTCTTGCGCTGGCAGGTCTCCCGGCTTGCGGATGCCAAGGCCTGGGGCCTTGACGGTCATCCGGCCTTCCCGAGTTTCCTCAGTGGCATCGGAGACCTCTCCGGTCACGGTCGCGGGGGCGGCTGTGCTTGGTTTGGCCCGGATGGCCCAACTGTCACATTCCCTCTTCGCCTGCCAAATGGCAGGAACCAACAAAACCCCCTTGCGCCATTGCCCCTGTCTTTGTCAAGACATGGGCGAACCACTAGGAGAGCCCCGATGAGCGATAAGTCCGAGACCGACATTTCCGAAGCAGAAGCGGCACGCCACGCGGCGAAGATGGCCAAGAAGAAGGCCGCGCGTGACCGCATGATGCAGAACAAGGATGGTGAGAAAGGGCTGATCATCGTCCACACCGGCCCGGGCAAGGGCAAATCCAGCTCTGGCTTTGGCATGATCATGCGCTGCATCGCCCATGGTATGCCCTCGGCCGTGGTGCAGTTCATCAAGGGCGCCTGGCAGACTGGCGAACGCACGCTGATCGAAGAGAATTTTTCGGACTTGTGCCAGTTTTACGCGATGGGCGAAGGCTTTACCTGGGAAACACAGGACAAGGCCCGCGATATTGCCGCCGCGCAAAAGGGCTGGGAAAAGGCCAAGGAGATGATCCGCGACGAGCGCAATACCATGGTGCTCTTGGATGAGATCAACATCGCCCTGCGCTACGACTATATCGACATCGCCGATGTGGTGGAGTTTCTGGAAACCGAAAAACCGCCGATGACCCATGTGGTGCTGACCGGCCGCAACGCCAAGGAAGAGCTGATCGAAATCGCCGATCTGGTCACCGAGATGGGGCAGATCAAACACCCCTTCCGTGACGGCATCAAAGCCCAGAAGGGCGTGGAATTCTGATCGCTTGTGACGATTTGAGATGGAGCGCCCCCGCTATCCATTGCAGGGGCGTTCCGCCGAAACTGCGCCGGTCTGACTGGTCGCGAAATTCTGAGCGCTTACGGCAGGTCATAAAGCCCGAGGGCGTTCCCGTCAGGGTCGGTAAACTCTGAATAGGTCACGACATCTGGAATTTGAATGGCGGCGCCGGTATCAATGCCAGCGTCAGCCCATATGGCCTGAGAGGCGGACATATCCTCCACCAGAAATCGGACGACAGCCCCGGATGGTTTGGGATTTTCGATTTCGAAGATCTGATACCACGTATCGGGCGCCACCTTGAATTCGACAACGCCGGGAACGGGCTTTAGCACCTCAACCTCAGGGCCAAACAGGGTGAGATACCACGCTTCTGCATCGGTGATCGAGGCCACAGGAACACCGACGGTGATCTCCTTGAAAGGGTCAGCAGAGGCGACACCCGCTGCAAGTAACAGGGCGACAGATGCTGTGCAAACACGGCGCATCGTCATGCGCCACCGGTCAGATCTTCGGCCAGCATCATCGCGTTGCCGTCAGGATCATAGAAGGTCGCTGTTTTGACCATGCCTTCGACGACATCGGTTTCGCCGTCGAATTTCACCTTGGCCTGTTCCAGTTTCTGCCGCGCCGTATCCAGATCTGCGATGCCGAAGACGGGAACGCAGTTGCCGGGGGCGGGTTTGGTATGCTCACCCAGACCGATTGTGACGCCGGATGTCTTGGTCTGCAGCTCCGACCATCCGGCCTCATCCGCGTGGTAGATCGTGTCAAACCCAAGCATAGTTTTGAACCAATCCGCAGTTGCGTGGCGATCCTTGACCGAAAACGAGATTGTGATGGTGTCTTCCACTGAAACAAGCGCCATGGTCTTCCCTTTTGATCGAAAATATACTAACTATACTTTATGGACATTGAGACGTTTGTCAACACCACCTCAAGGGCCTGGGCGATCCCTATTCTGGCCCATCTGCACGCAGGCGTTGCCGGGCGGCAGGCGCCGCTGCTGACGGCCACCGGGGCAAGCAGGACGGCGTTTGCGCAAAGCGTTGATCACCTGATCTCAATCGGGTTGCTGGAGCGAAATCCCGGCTATGGCCACCCGCTGCGGCCTGAGTTTCGGCTGACCGCGCTGGGCGTTTCCGCCGCCGCCACCGCCAATAAAATCCACAGTGTCACAGCCGAGGAAGATCGCGATTTGCTGCGGCGTTCGTGGACGTTGCCGATTCTGACGGCCCTGCATGAGCCGAGCCACTTCAACGATATTAAGCGCAATCTGCGCAGGATTACGGATCGCGCCTTGTCTCAGTCGTTGAAAACGCTGGAGGGGCGGCAATGGGTGCATCGCCACGTAGATGAGGCTGCCCGCCCCCCACGCTCAATTTATCATGCGGTGAATACCGGTGGTTTGATAAGTCGTGTTGCGGCCAGCGACATCAGCTTTGACGGATAGCTTCGCCCGCAGTGCGAAAGCATGAGAGGCAGCATTGCCCCCCTAGGACCGCCTGATGAACATAGGCGGGAATGTCAGCCCTTCTGACCAAATGTTTCGCGTGCGAAACAATCGGGCAAGGAGGCTGATACTTTTTATGGGCGTTGCGCAGGGGGCGGACGCATAGGGAGTGGAAGTGTTGCGGACGGGTTAAGGCGTCGGGGCATGAAACGGCCCGGCACCCACCCGTCCCAGAAACGGCACTCAGGCGGCCAGATCTGCGGCCTTGCTGCGGATATATGCGTCGACCGTCGCGCGCTCTTCCTCGCTCAGGCGCAGGGCCAGTTTGGTGCGGCGCAACAGGTAATCCTCGCCGGTGCGGACCCATTCGTGGGTGATGGTCCAGTCGAGTTCACGGGCGGTGATGGTGGCGCCGAAGGCCTGGCCGAGATCGGCAGCTGTGGAGGCTGTGCCCAGCACGTCCCAGGCCTCTGTCCCATAGGCGCGGATCAGGCGGCGGGTCGCGTATGGGCTGAGGAAAGGATAGTCCTGCGCCAGTTTCGCGGTCAGTTTTGCCACGTCCCCAACCGGGAAATCACCGCCGGGCAGGGCAACGCCTGCGGTCCAGTCGGGGGGCAGATCGGGGAACACCGTTGCGATCTTTTCCAGCGCGGCCTCGGCCAGTTTGCGATAGGTGGTGATCTTGCCGCCAAAGACATTGAGCAGCGGCGCGGCGCTGTCGTTCAGGGTCAGCACATATTCGCGGGTGGCGGCCGTGGCAGAGCTGGCCCCATCGTCATAGAGCGGGCGCACGCCGGAATAGGTCCAGACGATATCGTCGCGGCTGAGCGGATTGGCGAAATATTGCGAGGCGAAATTGATCAGGTAATCCTGTTCCTCCGGCGTGCAGGTCGGGGCCGTCTGCGGGTCGGGGTGGTCGGCGTCGGTGGTGCCGATCAGCGTGTAGTCTTCCTCATAGGGGATGGCGAAGATGATGCGCCCATCGGTGCCCTGAAAGAAGTAGCAGCGCCCGTGGTCATAGAGTTTCGGGACCACGATATGGCTGCCGCGCACCAGACGGACGCTTTCGCGGCTGTTCTGGCCCAGTTTCTGACGCAGCACATCTGCCACCCAGGGGCCGCCGGCATTGACCAGCATCTTGGCACGGCGCTGCGAGGTTGCGCCCGTGGTGATGTCTTCAAGGTCAATCACCCAGTGGTCCGCATTGCGGGTGGCGCCGGTGACTTTGGTGCGGGTCATGATGTCGGCGCCGCGGGCCTCGGCGTCGCGGGCATTCAGCACCACCAGCCGCGCGTCTTCGATCCAGCAGTCGGAATATTCAAAAGCGGTCTTGAACTTCGGGTCCAGCGGGCGGCCTGCGGGATCGCTGGCAAGATCCAGTTTGGAGGTGCCGGGAAGGATGCCGCGTTTGCCGAGGCTGTCGTACATGAAGAGGCCCAGACGGATCAGCCAGGCCGGACGCCGGCCCTTCATCCACGGCATGATGGTGGTTAGCAATTTTGAGGTTGGCGTGGTGTTGTCAAAGCGCATGTCCTTGTGGAAGGGCAGCACAAAACGCATCGGCCAGGAGATATGTGGCATCGCCTTCAACAGCACCTCGCGTTCGATCAGCGCCTCACGCACCAGCCGGAATTCGAAATATTCAAGATAGCGCAATCCGCCATGAAACAGCTTGGTCGAGGCGGAGGAGGTGGCGGAGGCGAGATCGTTCATCTCTGCCAGCGCAACAGATAGGCCGCGACCGGCGGCGTCACGGGCGATGCCGCAGCCGTTGATGCCGCCGCCGATAATGAAAAGATCGGTGATTTGGTCTTGAGCGTTTGTGTTAGACATTTTCGCTACTTTCGTTTTCGCCAACCCAAAGGATTTGCGTGCCTGCGGCCTTTGCCGCGCGGGAAAATTCAGCGGGGACGGGGCGGTCGGTGACCACCACGTCGAGATCGGAGATATCGCAGATGCGGACCGGGGCGGTGCGCTCGAACTTGCTGCCGTCGCAAACGAGCACGCGCTTGCGGGCGTTTTTAAGAATGGCGCGGGCAACGGCGACTTCGCGCGGATCATGGTCAAGGATGGCGCCATCGGCATCCATGGCCGAGGCGCCGATCACCGCGATATCTACCTTGTAGCGGGCAATAAACTCCAGCGCGTCCTCCCCCACGATCGCGCCGTCGCTTTGCCGGATAGCCCCGCCGACAAGCACCAGTTCCTTGCTCTCGTCTTCCATCATCATATTGATAATATTAATGTTATTAGAGAGGACAGTAAGGCCGCGATGACCGGAGAGGGCACGCGCCACTTGTTCGGTTGAGGTGCCGATATTGAGGGTGACGGCGCAATCGTCGGGGATCAGATCAGCGGCGAGGGCAGCCATGGCGCGTTTGCCGCGGGCGTTCAGCTTGCGCCGTTCGGCGTAGTCGCGGTTGGCGCCACTGCTGCTGCGGACCGCGCCACCATGCACGCGGGAGAGCGCGCCACGGGCAGCCAGATCGCGCAGGTCGGTGCGGATTGTTTGCAGGGAGACGCCAAAGCGCTGCGCGAGGTCTTCAACCTCGACCCGGTCCTGTCGTGTCAGGAGGTCCAGAATGGCGGCCTGTCTGTCGGTTGCGTCCATGGGGGATCCTTTCGCAGGCTTATCTAGGCCTCCGGTTGCGAAAAGTCACGGGTTATTTTCGTTTTGCTTTCGTTTTACTTTCTTGGCTGGCTGATCAGGCAATCGGGATCAGATGGTTGTCCCAAGCGAGATCTGTGCGGGCCCGGATGTGTGGCGGACGATCAGCTTGGCTGGTGCTCAGCTGTGCCAGCAGCCCCTGACCGGTGGTGACGACAAAGCCATTTGCGTCACTGGCCAGCCCGCAGACATCCGCGAGGCGGCGTTCCCGCAGCAGCGCGCCGGTGGTGCAATCGGCGATCTGCACCACGCCGCCGCGCGGGGAGGTGACGGCGATCTGTGTTCCATCGCGGGAAAAGGCGATGGAGCCGCCATAGCCGTTAAGGTTGCGCAGGCGGGGGTCATCTTCTGCCATCAGACGCGCTGCTGCACCGGGGCGGTGCAGGCCGATGATCGGCAGATCCGCGCCCAGATCACCCTGCCACTGCATCGCAAACCCCACGGCGCCATCGGTGTGGATCGACAGATGACGGATCGAGTTCAGGCGCAGGTCTGCATCGAGAATCAGCTGGTCCCGCAGGGTGCCCTCAAGGCTGAGGTAGCTGAGGTTGGGTTGCATCGTGGCGAGGTTCAGTTTCGCACGGCCGCTGTCGGGGTGGGTCTGAATGCCGCCGTTGGCCACCACCAGATCGTGCTGGCCGTCAGGGCGGGTGCGCAGGCGGATATCATGCGGGCCAATGCCGCCGGAGGCATGATCGTCGATCCGGCGGTAACCATCGCTGGCGTCCCAGATGCCGATCCGGCCATCGCCGCTTTCAAAGGCGTTTTCGGTGGTGAAGAGGGACCTGCCGTCCGGGGAGAATACGCCATGGCCATAGAAGTGATGTCCGGTGGGTGGCGTGAGCCGGGCCAGGGCGGCACCGGTGCGGCAGTCGATCACATCCGCGAACTGTCCGGGACGGCGGGCAAAGGCAACCGCCTCCGGGCGGGTCGGATGCGCGGCTGCGGCATGGCCCCGCGCGGGCAGCGGGTGGCGAAACAGGATGCCGCCTGCGTGATTCAGACCAGCGAGGAGGAAACGGCCGTCGGAGGATTTCCCCGCAGAGAGATAGGCCGGATCTCCGAGGTCGGCCCAGCTGGCCTGCGGCGCCATGCCTGCGGCCAGAAGACCGGCAAGAAACCCGCGACGGGAAGGGCCGGCCATAGGGTCAGTCCCCGTCGAGGGAGTTGAACCCTGCGGTGACGCCGAGTTTCGGGCCAAGCCGGGTGGTGATCAGGCTGCGCAGGTCGCTGACGTCCTGCTGCACGGCTTCGATGCGGAAGCGGCGGGCAGGATCGGCCACCCCGGCGAGGGAGGGATCGTCCAGCGCGCTGGCGCGGGTCAGCGCCTTGGCAAAGCCTGCGTGGATATCCTGCATCAGCGCGGGGTCGCCTGCGGCGAGGGCAAGGGCGAGCGGTTCCATCGCGGTGAGGGTCAGCACGATGTGGCGCTGGCTGCGGGCGGAACGGCGGGCCTCGGCACGGTTGGGGCGGGGGGCGTCGAACTGGCCAAGGGGACGCCCCAGCCGCATATCAACCAGCACCTGAAACCCGGTGGTCAGGGTTTTGAACAGCTCCTGCCGGATCTCCGCCTCCGATTGGTAGCGGTTGCCCGGAGCGGGGCTGACCAGTGTCACGGCATAGCTGTTGTGCCAATCGTCGCGGATCGCGGCACTGGTGCGGGCGATGTCGGCGCTGATGGCCGCAACCAGGGCGCAGCGCTGGTCTGCGCTGCCTTCGGATTGGATCGCCGCATCGAAGAGGAGATATTCCAACGCGTAGAAGCCGCGCAGAGCGACCGACTGGCTCGCAAAGCTGTCTGCATCGGTGAGGGTGTCGCGGGTGGCCTCGGTGAGGGCGCGACGCAGGGTGCCGGGGATTTTGTTGCGGCTGTCTGGCCAGAAGGCGAGGGCAAAGGCGCGGTTGTCGGTCTCGGTTGGGCCAAAGCGCAGATGGCTGGCAGCGATCCAGGCGTCAAAGGCGCGGGCAAAAGCGTCACGCAGGGCCGGATCATCCGGGGTGCAGTGGCTGGCAGCAACCTCGGCCAAGGTGGCGCTTTGGGCGGCCAGCCGGTCGAAGCCGGGGAGAATGTGGTGGGTCAGCACCCAGTCCACCTGCTGCGCAGGGTTGAGGGCTTCGGGCGGTTGCTCCGGAGTGGTGACCGCCGGGGTGTCGGTCTGCGCAAGGGCCGCCTGTGGGGGCAGGGTGGCGCAGACCATAGCGGTCGCAATGGTCAGGGCGACAACACGCAACAGGCGCGTAGGTGACGGGGGCGTGGGCTTGGGCATCAGAGCGACTCCAGAAAGCGGATCAGATCGGCGCGGTCTTCGGGCGCAAGGCCCACCACGGTGTCTCGGGCGGATTGGGCTTCGCCGCCATGCCAGAGGATGGCCTCCAGCAGGGTGCGGGCGCGACCATCATGCAGGAAACCTGCGCGCGGGTTCACTTGCTGCACCAGCCCGATCCCCCAGAGCGGAGCGGTGCGCCATTCGCGCCCGGTGGCGCGGGCTTCGGGGCGGTGGTCAGCAAGGCCCTCGCCCATGTCGTGCAGCAAGAGGTCGCTATAGGGCCAGATCAGCTGGAAGCTCTGCGCAGGTTGCGCCTCCAGCCGGTTGGTGACGAATTTTGGCGTGTGGCAGCTGGTGCAGCCTGCGGCGTAGAACTGCGCCTTGCCGCGCAGGACGGCGGGGGCGTCCGGGTCGCGCCGGGCAGGCACGCCGAGGTTACGGCTGTAGAAGGTGACCAGATCCATATTAGGCTGGTCAATCTCGGTCTCGCGGATGTCATCGCCGCCGTGCGGGGCGTTTTGACAGGCGGTCTGCGCGGCGGTGCAATCGCCGGAATGGGCCGGAAACAGCGGTGTGGAGATGCCAATATCGCCGGAAAACGCGGCGGCGGATTGCTCATGCACCGTGGGCTGGCCGGCCTTGTAGCCAAAGCGGCCCAGCATGATCCGGTTGTGTTCCGCTGACCAGACCAGATTGGCGCGCCCGGAGATACCGTCGCCGTTGCTGTCATCCTCATCCACGCCTGCCAGAAGGTCTGCGGCGGGGATCGCCTCCAACAGGCCGAGGCCAATCATGCTGGGGGCGACGCGCGGCGACAGCATGGCGTCCTTGTGCAGCGGGCCATAACCGAGGGTATTGGCGCTGTAGTCGGGGCGGTGCAGGGTGGCGGTTTCGCCACCTGCGAGCGCAATGATCTCCTCTCTATAGGTGACGCCAAGGCGATATTCGGGCGCGATACCGGGGGCGGAGAAATCCTGCATCTGGCCGCCATAGGTCGGCTCTGGCGCGGTGCCGATATAGTCGGTGATCGCCTGCATCTGGTCCGGCACCGGGCCGGGGATGGAGACGCGCAGAAACATCGTGGTCGAGACATAATCCGGGCCATCCGGCACATGGCCGCGCCCGTCCTTCAGGTGGCAGCGCTGGCAGGAGCGCGCGTTATAGAGCGGCCCCAGCCCGTCAGAGGCGAGGGTGGAGGCCGGGGAGAACACCCAGATCTTCTTGAACAGCCCATTGCCGAGTTTGAATTCCAGCTCTTCCTCAAAGCTGAGGTTGGCGCTGTGCTGGGAAAATGCCTCGTCATCGGTGCGGGCGCGCACGGTGGCTGCGCCTGCGGGCAGGGCCTCATAGGGTTCGGGCTGGTCGAACTGCGTTGTTGGGCGGGTGACGGCGCGAATGCGGGTCTGTTCCGCGTCGGTGCGCGGCAGGCTGGCGAGATGCGGATCGGAGAGATCTGTGTAGGGCGCCGCCCCCTGTGCGTGGGTTGCATCGCCCTCTGGTGCGTCCCCTGCCAGGGTTTCCGACAGCGCAGTGGTTTGCGTGTCGGCCAGAGTGGGAAGCGGTGCGATCAGCGCGAGGAGGCTGAGACCCATCAACAGCTGGGACAGATGCGGGCGGTGGGGCGACGGGGAAACGCGCATGCGGGCTGGGATCACTTCTATTGGCGGGGCGCGGGGCCTCCTGACCTTGGATAGGAGGATCCGGAGCTGGCATCAACTCTTGCGGGGTGGACAATTTGTCCGGGTTGTTCGGGGTGTCCGGGTTGTTGGGGCGAATTGATGCTGCAAACGGGCCGCGCCAGAACGCCAATAGCAGGGGCCACGCATTGCGCCGCCCCTGCCGTATCTTTGCTGCCGTGGCAGCCCTTGGCCCGTCTTACTGGAAAACGGCTGTCGGGTTGTCGAGCGAGTCGGAGCCTTCGATGGCGACTCCATCCAGATCCAGCGCCGTCACCACCCGTTCGATGGAGCGGGTCTGATCGACCAGACCGTTGACGCCGCCCATGACCAGCGCTTCGCCTGCTTCATTGCCCTGTTCCAGCATCTGGTCGTAGGAGAACCCAGCCTCGGCTGCGGTCTTGATCTGACCCAGAGCGCGCATGGTGGTCGAGAGCTTGCTGCGCATCTCGCCGTCCAGTGCCGGGTCGATCTCCTGCACCAGATCGGAGAGCGACGCGCCGGAAACCATGCTGCCGTCGGTGCGGATGTATTCGCCCAGATAGACGTTCTGCACGCCCAGACCATCGTAGTAATGGCTGTTGTGGGTGTTGTCGGAGAAGCAATCATGCTCTTCCTCAGGATCGTTCAGCATCAGGCCAAGGCGCATACGCTCACCAGCGGTTTCGCCGTAGGAGAGCGAGCCCATGCCGGTCAGCATGGCGGTGATGCCTGCGTTTTCATCCGACAAAAGCGTGCCGCGGGCTTCGCCTTCGGAGCCCCATTGTGCGGTCATCCACTCCAGATCGGAGATCAGCAGATCGGTCGCCGCCTTCAGGTATTCACCGCGGCGGTCGCAGTTGCCGTTGGTGCAGTCTTCGCCTGCAGCATAGTCGGTCCAGGCGCGGTTGCCAGCGCCGTGGTCGGTGCCGTTCAGGTCCTGACCCCAGAGCAGGAATTCGATGGCGTGATAGCCGGTTGCCACATTCGCCTCGACGCCGTCGGCTTCGTGCAGAGTGCCCTCGAGCAGCGCAGGCGTGATGGCGCTGGCGTCGATGGATTTGCCGGACAGCTCAAAGCTGGGGTTGGCAACAATGTTCAGCGCCGCAAGGGTGTTTTCATCGGTCGGACCACCGTAGCTGGCATCGACATAATCAATCAGGCCTTCGTCCAGCGGCCATGCGTTCACTTTGCCTTCCCAGTCATCGACGATGGCGTTGCCAAAGCGGAAGACCTCGGACTGCTGATAAGGCACGCGGGCGGCGAGCCAGGCCTTGCGCGCGGCCTCCAGTGCCTCAGCCGAAGGTTCGGCGATCAGCGCGTCAACGGCGGTCTGCAGGGTCTTGGCCGTGGCCAGGCTGTCCTGATATTTGGCGTGCGCAATGTTTGCGTAGGTGGTCAGCACCTCAGCCTTGTCTGCCGCAAAAGCGGGAGCCGCAACTGTGGCGAGCGCTGCAACAGCAGTACCTGCGAGAAAATGCGATGTCATTAGAGCGTTCCTTAAGGGTTAGTCGAGATGGTATGATGTGAACGGGTTACAGGGGAATGGTGGCTGTCTGGCACTGGGACCGTCAGTGAAGGGTGGTCGAGAGCGGCTGCAGCTGCGCGGGATGCGCGGCGGGGCCAGCTGTCTGGTCGCTCAGCTGATCCAGGATCAGGCCAATTTTGGCGGCGAGGACGGTGGCGCGCTGCGCCTGTTGTGGCTGGACGATCAGGGCGGCGAAGAGATTGGCATCCTCATATTCGCCATGCGCGGCTGCACCGACCAGATTGGCAAAGCAGTTTTCATCAGCACCAAGGCAGGTGCAGGTCATCCCGTGACGCACCAGCGGGCGGCGGCCCTCGGTGACGCAGAAATTGCACAGACGCCCGAAATTCTCATAGGCCTGACGGCCCAGCACCGGACCAAGAGCGGCTTGCAGATCTTGGCGCAGCGCAATGCGGCTGTCCGGGCCATTGAACCAGTGGCGCAGGTTACGCACGGCCATGGCCTCCAGGGCGGGCAAATCTGTCAGCAGGCCGACAGTGGCCCCGCCCCGTGGTGCCGCAGATGTGGCGGATGTGCTGTTGGAAATCATTTTGTCAGGATCAGCTTTCCGGCGCGGGTGATCCGCAGGCTGTAGATCTGGCCATTGAGCAGGATGCGAGCCTGATTGCCACCACGGGCGAGTTCCTCGGCGTGGTAGGTCGGGAAAACTTCGGTGGCTGCGGTTGTGGTGGTGGCGGCGTGGTCAAAAGTCATCTGGTTCATCAGGGTCACCCGTTTCGGTTTTCCGACCGATCCAGATACCATTCCAGGCAAAACCCCTGATCACCGCGCGGCAGCCCGTAGGCGTGCAGGCTGACCGGCGCGCGGGTGCCCTCAGCGGGGCGATGGCGCAGGGAGAAGAATTGCAGAAGAAACGACACTGGACGATCTCGGTTGATTTGCTAACAGTCGGGCTGGCTGCACAATCACAGGTTGGCTGAACTGCTTTATACCTGACTTATTTAATCAGAATCGTCAACCTGACTTTTTTAGTCAGATTAAGATTTTTACGGGTCTTCTTCAGCGCATGGCCCGGTGGCGGCCGCGATCAGGGCGAACTGTAAGCCGCTACCAGCCTGTCAATGAAGAGCCGCAGCCGCTGCGGCAGCGGACGGCGGTCCGGGTAGACCAGATACAGCGTGAGCTGGGTTTCCACGCCGGCAGGCGGCGGGGCAAGATCCAGCTGCCCCGAGGCATGGTCGGTATCGCACATCGGGCGCGGAAAACAGCCACGTGCCGCGCCGGAGCGCACCAGTTCCAGAGCGAGCGCAAAGGATTCGCAAGCAATGCGGCCCACTTCGCGCCGGTCCGTCAGGTGCCGCGCCAGCGGGCCGAGAATTGGCAGGTCGTCATTTGCCAGCTGTCCCGGCGGCGCTGCCAGCACCACTGGCGTCTGAGACAGCACACGGGCAATCAGGCTGTCGCTGCCCGGGCGGTTGCCGCGCAGCGCAAGATCAATGCCATCGGCCATGAAATCGGCTGGGGTGTCATCCACCGTTATGGTGATCGAGATCTGCGGATAATCGCGCAGGAAGTCCGACGTCAGCGCCGCCAGTGGCGCCATCGGCAGCGCCGTGGGCACCGAGAGGCGCAGCAGGCCGCTGGCCTTGGCCTCCGCGGCAACCAGATCGCGGGCGGCGTCGATCTCGTCCAGCGCGCGGCGGCAGCGGTCCAGAAACAGCGCGCCGGCCGGCGTCAGCGCCACGCGCCGGGTGGTGCGATCCAGCAGGCGCACCCCCAGGCTTTGTTCCAGGCTGCGAATGCGGCTGGTGACCGTGGAGGCGGGCAGCCCGAGGCGGCGCGCAGCCGCGGCAAAGCTGAGCTGACCCGCAACCTCGGCAAAGGTTTCGATGTTTTGAAGACGATCCATTAAGCGAAATATCCGTTCAAAGTCTTCAGTATTAAACCGATTATTCCGCAATATGCGAGCGTTTACTCCTGTCGGATATCACAGGAGAACACAATGAACAGACGTCAAGTGTTGAAGAGCGGCGCGGCCCTGACCCTGAGCGGCGGCTTGCCCGCTGTGGCGCGGGCGGCGCAGCCGGATGTGTCGCTGCGCTGGTTGGGCGGGGCCATGCTGGAGATTGAGGCTGCGGGGCTTCGGGTGCTGACAGATCCCTGTCTGGGCGAGGGGCCTGAGGCTTTTGTCATGGGGGATCCGAATGAGATGTTCGATCTCGCGCGCGGGCCGAACGTAAAACCACACGCGAGGCTCACCCCGTTTCCGGGGCTGCGCCACGACCGCTATGATCTGGTGCTGCTAAGCCACGCCCATGAGGATCATTTCGATCAGGCGGCGCAAGCCTGGCTGGACCCGCAGCTGCCGATGCTGGTGCCCGAGCATGACCTTGCAGCGGTGCGGCAGAAGGGGTTTGCCGCCAGCGCGCTGGCCCATGGCGAGACGCGGCGGATCGAAGGGCCTGAGGGGGTGCTGCGGATCACGGCCATGCCTGCGGTCCATTCAGAAAACCCGGAGGTGGCGCGGTTGCTGGGGCTCGGCAACGGCTATCTGATCGAGGTGGAGACGGGCTTGGGCGTGACGCGGATCTATTGGGCAGGGGACAGTTTTCTGGTGCCGCCGGTCTGGCAGGCTCTGAGCGCGGCGCAGGTTGCGGGGGCGGGTCTGCTTGATGTCTTTATCCCGCATCTGGGCGCGGTTGGCGGGGCGGGCGCGCTAGGGCAGATCTCCATGGATGGGGCGCAGGCGGCAGATTTTGCGCAGCGGCTGGCGCCAAAGGCGGTTCTGCCGATCCATCATTCGACCTATGCGCTCTACCGGGAAGGGCCGGAGGTGTTGCGGCAGCACCATGCGGAGCTGGCCCCGCGCTGGCAGCTGCGGATGCCGCCGGAAGGGGCGCCGATCCACCTTTGAACGCAAAAAAGGCCGCTCCCGGTGGAGCGGCCTTGGTCATTGTCAGAGGGCGGGCCCTGAAATCAGTCGCGGGTGCCGGAGAAGCGTACCTGCCATTCCTCGCGCTGCTCGTCGGTGATTTTGGCAAAGAGCACCTCCGGCACGGTGAAGGCGTGACCTGCGGGCAGCGCGGAGAGGGCGGCGGCCACATCGTCGGGCCAGCTGCGATCCTCGGTCTGGAGGGCAGCCAGCAGACGCTCGGTCGCATCGGGGATGAACGGGGCCGACAGCACCGCGTAGAGCCGGATCAGGTTGAGGCCAAGGCGGACCTGAGCGGCGGCCTGATCGGGGTCGGTTTTGAAGACGGACCAGGGCGCCACGGATTGCAGGTATTCATTGCCCGCAACCCAGATCGCCCGCAGCTCCTGCGCGGATTTGCGCACGTCCATGGCGGCCATATGGCCCTCATAGGCGGTGACGCGGGTGCTGATCTCATCAATCAGGGCCTGTTCGGCCTCGCCGTAGTCATTGCCCGCTGGGACTTCCTCGCCGTATTTGGAGCGGCAGAATTTGGTGATGCGGCTGACGAAATTGCCCAGCACGTCCGCCAGATCCTTGTTCACAGATTGCTGGAAGTTCTCCCAGGTGAATTCGGAATCGCTGCTTTCCGGGGCGTGGGACAGCAGCCACCAGCGCCAGTAATCAGCGGGCAGGATTTCCAGCGCCTGATCCATGAACACGCCGCGCCCCTGCGAGGTGGAGAACTGGCCGCCATCGTAGTTCAGGTAGTTGAAGGATTTCAGGTGGTCGACCATCTTCCACGGCTCGCCGGAACCAAGGATGGTGGCCGGGAACGACAGGGTGTGGAAGGGGACGTTGTCCTTGCCCATGAACTGGACGTATTTCACATCATCGGCGCCCTTGTCTGTGCGCCACCAGCGCTGCCAGTCGGCGTCTGATTTGCCGTTGGCGTCAGCCCATTCGCGGGAGGCGGCGATATATTCGATGGGGGCGTCGAACCAGACATAGAACACCTTGCCCTCCATACCGGGCCAGTCCTGATCGCCCTTCTTGACCGGCACACCCCAGTCGAGATCACGGGTGATGCCCCGGTCCTGAAGCCCGTCGCCATCATGCAGCCATTTCTTGGCGATGGAGGTGGTCAGCACCGGCCAGTCGTGTTTGCTGTCGATCCAGGCGTCGAGCTGATCCTTCAGCTGCGACTGGCACAGGTACAGGTGTTTGGTCTCGCGCACTTCCAGATCGGTGGAGCCGGAAATCGCGGAGCGCGGATCGATCAGATCGGTGGGGTCCAGCTGCTTGGTGCATTCCTCGCATTGGTCGCCGCGGGCGCGTTCATAGCCGCAGTTGGGGCAGGTGCCCTCGATGTAGCGGTCGGGCAGGAAGCGGCCATCGGCGTGGGAGTAGACCTGTTTTTCGGTGACTTCGCGGATCAGCCCCTGCTCGGCCAGCTTGCCTGCGAAATGCTGGGTCAGCGCGTGGTTCTGCGGGCTGGAGGAGCGTCCGAAGTGGTCAAAGCTGAGGCCGAACCCTTTGGCGATGCCGGCCTGAACCTCGTGCATTTCGGCGCAATAGTCAGCCACCGGCTTGCCTGCCTTGGCAGCGGCCAGCTCGGCGGGGGTGCCATGTTCGTCGGTGGCGCAGAGGAACATCACCTCATGGCCGCGTGCGCGCTGGTAGCGAGCATAGAGATCTGCGGGCAGCTGGCTGCCGACCAGATTGCCCAGATGCTTGATCCCGTTGATATAGGGGATCGCCGAGGTAATGAGAAAGCGCGCCATATCATCCATCCAACTAAAGCTTTGCTGGCCCGTCTAGCGCATGGCGCTGCCGCCGAAAACCCCGCTGTGGGACTTGTGGCTAATTTCCCCGCCCTGAAGGGGGTCGCAGACCGTCTAGCGCCGCTCGCGGGAGCGTTTGAGCAGGCGGCCAATGGTGAAGGACGTGCGCGGCGCATAGACGTAGCGGGTGCGGTCCTCGGGTGCGGGGCGGGCGCGCATCCGCGCGAGGCCAAAGACGATCAGCCCGAGATGGCCCACCGCAACAAAGGCAAAGAGCGCGCCGGGGCCGTAGTTGTCGATCAGGGCCGAGGAGATCAGCGGCGAGGCGATGGCGCCAAGGGCGTAGAAGAACATCAGCGCGGCGGCCAGTTCAATCCGCTGCTGCGAGGTGGCAAAATCATTGGCGTGGGCAGCAGAGACCGAGAAGATCGGCATGGTGGTGAAGCCGAAGAAGGCGGCAGAGGCCATCACCGCGAGAGTGCCCATGCCGCTGGCAGCCATGGTGACGCCGCAGGACAGGATCGCCACCACGGACAGCCAGATCAGCACCCAGCGACGGTCGTATTTATCCGCCAACCAACCCAGCGGGTATTGCGCCAGCGCGCCGCCAAGCACGAAGGTGGCAAGGAAGAAGGCGATCTGCCCAACCTCCAGCCCGACCTCCTGCCCGTAGATCGGACCAACCATGCGGAAGGACGCGGAGCTGAGCGCGGCAACGATCACACCGGCAACCGCCAGGGGTGAGCAGGCCCAGGCGAGTTTCGGGCGCAGCCTAGGCGCATCGGGGATGTCGGGCTGGCTGACCTTGGTCATGGTGAGCGGCAAGAGCGCCGCGCAGCAGAGGATCGCCAGCAGGTTATAGGACACATAGGCGGCAGGCGGCAGCACTGCGATCAGCAGCTGCGCCACCAGCGAGGCGGAGAGATCCACGATCCGATATGACCCCATGGCGCGACCACGGGTTTCATTGGTGACCTTTGCGTTGAGCCAGGATTCGATCACCGTATAGCAGCCTGCCACACAGAGGCCGGAGGCGATCCGCATTGCGGCCCAGGCCAGCGGATCCTCTGTCAGCGTGTGGCCGATCAGCCCCATCGCGCCAAGGGCGGTACAGACGGCAAAGGCCCGGCTGTGGCCGACATTGCCCATCAGGCGCGGCACCCACCAGCAGCCGATGAAAAACCCCAGGAAATGCGCCGAACCGAGGAAGCCGATCTGTTCCTTGTCAAATCCCAGTGTCAGACCAGAGAGCGCATCCAAGGGACCCACGCCGCCGGTCGACAGCTGCAACAGGATCACCGAGAGAAACAGCGCCGCAAAGGAAATCATCATCCGCATAATGGCCAGTCATGACCGCTGCGAGGTCAGATTGCACGGGTGTTTCCGACATTTTCCCGATTGGCGTGTCGTATTGTGTCTGGTTTATGTCCGGCGCGGCAGATTTGCCGCGCCGCCAGCGACGGACCGGGACAAGGGGGCGGCTCAGTCGGCGCGTTGCGCGATCTCACCGCCCGCTTTGCTCCAGGCGGTAAACCCGCCCTCAAGATGCATCACCGGGGCAAGGCCCATCTCCATTGCGGCCTTTGCGGCCAGCGCAGAACGCCAGGCGCTCGCGCAGTAGAACACATAGGTCTTGTCCTGATTGAAAACCGGCTTGTGGTAGGGGCTGTCAGGGTCGATCCAGAATTCCAGCATCCCGCGCGGGCAGGAAAATGCGCCAGGAATCATGCCGCTGGCTTGCAGTTCGCGGATATCGCGCAGGTCGATGAAGACATAGGCGTCATCGGACACCGCAGATTTTGCCGTGTCGATGGACATGGTGTCGACGATGGCATTGGCCTCCTCAAGGAGGGTTTTGACGCCTTTGGTGATGGTCAGGGGCATGTTGGGATCCTGTGCTTATTGGCTGGGGTGGTCCGGTTCCTGCGGCAGGCTGGGGCAGGGCGCAGCGCTTGGCAAGGGGGCAGAGGCGCGCAGGTGAAGCTGGCCCGTGGCGGGGCGATCCGGTTGCATCACGCCGGGCCTGCGCTAGTGTTTGCGCTGACAGGGGCCATTGGTGCCCTCCGCAGCTGCAACAACAGGATTTCGATCATGAAGATGAACCCGCTTGGCCGCACCGGCATGGAGGTGTCGCAGATCTGTCTTGGCACCATGACCTTTGGCACCCAGACGGGGGAGGCGGATGCCCATGCGCAGATTTATGCGGCTTTGGCAGCAGGGGTGAATATCCTCGATACGGCGGAAATGTACCCGGTGAACCCGATCAGCGCCGAGACCATCGGTGACAGTGAGGCGATCATCGGCAATTGGAACGCGCGCACCGGGCGGCGGGGGGAGTATATCCTTGCCACCAAACACTCCGGTGAGGGGTTGCAGGCGGTGCGGGAGGGCGCGCCGATCACGGCTGAGACCATCCCCGCTACGATCGAAGGTTCCTTGCGGCGGCTGAAGACGGATTACATCGACCTTTATCAGTTTCACTGGCCAAACCGGGGCAGCTATATGTTCCGCAAGAACTGGCAGTATGATCCGGGCGGCGATGACCGGGCCGAGGTGCTGGACAATATGGCGGGCTGTCTTGAGGCGCTGAAGGCGCAGGTGGATAAGGGCAATATCCGCGCCTTTGGCCTGTCAAACGAAAGCGCCTGGGGTACGGCGCAGTGGTTGCGGCTGGCGGAGGAGACCGGCGGGCCACGGGTGGCGTCAATCCAGAACGAATATTCCCTGTTGTGCAGGCTGTACGATACCGATCTGGCGGAGCTGAGCCTTTATGAGGACGTCGGCTTGCTGGCGTTTTCGCCACTGGCGACGGGGTTGCTGACGGGGAAATATCAGGACGGTGCGGTGCCGGAGGCCTCGCGCAAGACGCTGAACCCGGAGCTGGGCGGGCGTGACACGGATCGGGTTTATCCGGCGGTGGCGGCCTATCTGGAAATCGCCAAGCGTCATGGGTTGGATCCGGTGCATATGGCGCTGGCCTGGTGTCACACGCGGCCGTTCATGGCCTCGGCCATTTTTGGAGCGACCACCTTGGCGCAGTTGCAGCATGTGCTGGCGGGGGCGGATGTGACCCTGTCGCAGGAGGTGCTGGAGGAGATTTACGCGGCCCATCGCGCGCATCCCATGCCCTATTGATTGGGGCGGGGACGGCCTGACTTTGAATGCAAGACGGGCGACCCAGAAGGGCCGCCCGTTGTCATAGAGTATTATCCCAGCCTCTCTCAGTAAGAGCCGGTGGAATGGCGTGGCAGCGGGCCGCTTTGGCGCAGCGGGCTTTGGCCTTGTGACAGCGGCGCCTGACTGAACAGTGGTTTGCTGGTGGCAAGACGTGTGGGCGCGGCGCTGGTAAGGCTTGCCTGCCGCAACTCGCGGGCTGTGGTGCCATGGGCGGTGCGGAAGGCGCGGGCAAAGCTGGACTGGGAATTAAAGCCGGTCGCCAGCGCCACCTCCATGATCGGCAGATCCGTGTCGGTGACCAGCCTGCGGGCCTCAGCCAGACGCAGTTGCAGGTAATGGTCCTGCGGCGTGGTGTTCAGGCGCAGGCGGAACTGCTGTTGCAGGCTGCGGGTGCTGGTGCCCAGTTCCTCGGCGATCTCGCGCAGCGGTTTTGGGTCATCCAGCGCGGCCTCCATCAGGGCGTTGGCCCGTGCGGTGAGCGACGAATGCTTGGAGCTGCCAAGGCGGCTTTGCGGGCGCTCGGTGGAACCGGGGCCGTCATAGAGGAACAGGCCGGCCACGCGGGAGGCAAAGCCCGCGCCATGGCGGCTGCCGATGATATGCAGCATCATCTCGATCGCGGGTGTCGCCCCGCCGGAGGTCATGCGCCCCTCGGAGAGGGTGAAGCGGTCATTGCGGCACTGCACGCCGGGGAAGCGGCTGGCGAAATTGTCCAGATCTTCCCAATGGGTGGTGGCGGGATGGCCGTCCAGAAGACCGGCCTCGGCCATCAGCCAGGGGCCGCCGTCGATGCCCGCAATGGTCGTCCCACCCGCCGCCAGACGGCGCAGGCCAGCCAGCAGGCTGGGGGTGGCGTGGCGCGCGAGTTGGAAGCCGGCGATCACAATCAGCAATTCGCAGCTTTGCAGGCGCGCCAGCGGGATGCCTGGCACGCTGAGGCCGCTGGTCAGCATCGCAGGTTCGCTGGTGGCGGTGACATAGTCCCAGTCGAAGGCGCCACGACCGGCCAGCCGATTGGCTGCGCGCATGGGATCGACAGCCGCGGCGAAGGACAGGGTGTTGCTCTCATCAAGCACCAAAACAGCCGTTTTTAGCGGCTGATTCTCGGGCTGGAGGATGTTTTTTGCGGATTTCATCAAGTTCGATTCGCATGTTGACTAGTGGGTGCAACAAGGCTGCGGCACTGTCGAAAACAACACAAACAGGAATCTGGGGGCAGGCTTGGGGATAACTCTGGCACAACCCTGTACATCGAGGGGAAAACCAAAATGCCTCTGAATATGGCCAAAAACGTCTTCATCACCTGCGCTGTCACCGGCTCTGGCGGCACTCAGGATCGCAGCCCGCATGTGCCCCGTTCGCCCAAGGCGATCGCCGAGAGCGCCATTGCGGCGGCCAAAGCCGGGGCGGCGATTGTCCATTGCCATGTGCGTGACCCAGAGACCGGCGCGCCCTCGCGCGATCTGGCGCTTTACCGTGAAGTGACCGACCGGATCCGCGAGAGCGACACCGATGTGGTGCTGAACCTCACTGCTGGCATGGGCGGTGACATGGTGTTTGGCGATACCGAAAACCCTCTGCCGCTGAATGAGGTGGGCACCGATATGATCGGCGCCACGGCCCGAATGGCGCATGTAGCCGAATGCCTGCCGGAGATCTGCACGCTGGATTGCGGCACGATGAACTTTGCCGAGGCCGATTACGTGATGACCAACACGCCGGGCATGCTACGGGCGATGGGTCAGATGATGACCGATCTGGGCGTGAAGCCGGAGATCGAAGCCTTTGATACCGGTCATCTGTGGTTCGCCAAGGAATTGGTGAAGGAAGGCGTGTTGGCCAGCCCCGCTCTGGTTCAGCTGTGCATGGGGGTGCCCTGGGGGGCGCCCAATGACCTCAACACCTTCATGGCGATGGTGAACAATGTGCCGAGCGATTGGGATTGGTCTGCGTTCTCGCTGGGGCGTGATCAAATGGCCTATGTTGCGGCCTCCGTCTTGGCGGGCGGCAACGTGCGGGTTGGGCTTGAGGACAACCTGTGGCTTGGCAAAGGGCAGTTGGCGGAAAACTGGCAACTGGTCGAACGGGCGGGCACCATCATTGAGAATATGGGGGCCAAGCTGATGGGGCCGGATGAGGTGCGCGCACAGCTGGGGCTGGTCAAACGCGCGCCGGTGGCGAAGTAGTGTTTGTACCGTGGGCAGGATGCGGATGGCCGCGCGACTGACTATCACGCGACCCCTGAGGTCAGTCTGCGCGGTGAATGCGGCAGAGAAAGCAGTTGTTGCTGGCGCTGCGCAGATCGACAAAGGCGATGTCATCGCGCGACAGCAGCTCTTCGGCATAGGCCGTGAGTTCGGTGCGCGGTGTCACCGCGCCCGTGCCGTAGATGATCCTCTCATCCGAGTCATAGCCGCGCAGGATATACTGAGGGGCGGTGAGGAAGGCGGGCACCTCTGGCGAGGGCGCGGCGGGCGCGCAGAGCGGATCGCAGAGATAGATCGGTCCGGTTTCCGTAAAGGGGTTGCGCCCGGCAAAGGGGCGATGCGCCAGCGCCAGAAACGGCTTGCCTGTGGGCACGTGCTGCAAACAGTGGCGACAGGGCATGCCGCCCTCTTCGGCGCTGGGATGGCGCTCAACCGGGTCGCCATAGCTATCGAGCCCTGTGCGGTGGATCGCTTCGACTGCCGCGCTGGGCAATCCGAAAAAATGAAGTTTCATGAATGGTCTCCTTTCTCGCGGACTGTGCCTTTGTGCAGCCCGGTAAGGCGACCCGAAACATGCGGGAAAGCGATATGACAAAAACAGCAGCAATCATCGGTGGTGGGGTTATTGGCGGCGGATGGGCCGCGCGGTTCCTTTTGAACGGTTGGGACGTGCGGGTGTTTGATCCCGATCCGGAGGCCGAGCGCAAGATTGGCGAGGTTCTGGCCAATGCGCGGCGCAGTTTACCAGGGCTTGGCAATGTGGCGCTGCCTGTGGAAGGCCGCCTCAGCTATCACGCCACCATTGAGGACGCGGTGGCCGGGGCTATCTGGATTCAGGAAAGCGTGCCGGAGCGGCTGGAGCTGAAACAGAAAGTCTATGGCGCCTTGCAGGCGCATGTCGCGGCGGATGCTGTTATCGGCTCGTCTACCTCCGGCTACAAACCATCGCAATTGCAGGATGGCTTCAGCAATGCCGCCCAGATCGTGGTCGCGCATCCGTTCAACCCGGTCTACCTGATGCCGCTGGTGGAGCTGGTCACAACCGAGGCCAACCCTACAAGCGTGATCGACAGCGCCAAGGCGATCATCACTGAGATCGGCATGTATCCCCTGCACCTAAAGAAGGAAATCGACGCCCATGTGGCCGACCGGTTCCTGGAGGCGGTCTGGCGCGAGGCGCTGTGGCTGGTGAAGGATGGCATCGCCACCACCGAAGAGATCGACAACGCGATCCGCTATGGCTTTGGCATTCGCTGGGCGCAGATGGGACTGTTTGAGACCTATCGCGTGGCCGGCGGTGAGGCGGGCATGAAGCATTTCATGGCGCAGTTTGGCCCGGCGCTGAAATGGCCCTGGACCAAGCTGATGGATGTGCCGGAGTTCACCGATGAGCTGGTCGATCTGATTGCAGGCCAGTCGGACGCGCAGTCCGGTCAGCATTCGATCCGCGAGTTGGAGCGTATTCGCGATGACAACCTTGTGGGGATGATGCGGGCGCTGGGCGCCAATGACTGGGGCGCTGGCGCGCTGCAGAACGCCCATGACGCGGGGCGCGAGGGGGATGCAGGTTTGGTGCGGTCGCTGGATGCGCTTGACGATTTGAGCCAGCCGGTGCTGACCCAGAGCCGGATCGTGCCTTTGGATTGGACCGACTACAACGGCCATATGACCGAGAGCCGCTATCTGGATGCCTTTGCGCAATCCACCGACCGGCTGATGATGATCATCGGCTGCGATGCAGAGTATATTGCCAATGGTGGCAGCTACTTTACCGCTGAAACCCATATCCGCCATATCGATGAGGTCCATGCGGGCGACCCGATCCAGGTGAAGACCCGGGTGATCATGGGGCAGGGCAAGAAAATGCATCTGTGGCATGAGATGTATTCCGGCGAGCGTTTGCTGGCCACCGGCGAGCACATGCTGCTGCATGTGGACCTGAAAACCCGCCGCTCCACCCCGCCTGCGCCGCAGATCGAGGCCAATCTGGTGAAGCTGGCGGAGGCCCATTCCGGGTTACCAGCCCCTGAGGGTCTGGGCCGCGCGATTGGGGCGCCCCGGTGAGCGCTGAAGGGGGGAGCCGGGTTCTGATCACCGCCGGTGGGTCTGGGATTGGCCGCGCCATGGCGGAAGGCTTTGCCGCCGCCGGGCATCAGGTCTGGGTTACGGACGTCAGCGCTGAGGTGCTGGCGGATGTGCCGAAGGGCTGGCGCAGCACAGCAGTGGATGCCACCGATGAGGCCGGGGTCAGGGCGCTGTTTGCGGAGATATCTGAAACCTGGGGCGGGCTGGATGTGCTCTGTGCCAATGCAGGGATTGCCGGACCGACAGCGCGGATTGAGGACGTGGCACTGGAGGATTGGCGCAAATGCGTGAGCGTCAACTTGGAGGGCTGCTTTCTGGCCGCCAAATACGCGGCCCCTATGATGAAGGCGGCTAGGGCCGGGGCCATCATCGTGACGTCGTCAACCGCGGGCCAATACGGCTATCCGAACCGGGCGCCGTATGCCTCGGCAAAATGGGCTGTGATTGGCCTGATGAAGACGCTGGCGATGGAGCTGGGGCCGTTTGGTATCCGGGCCAATGCGATCTGCCCCGGTGCGGTGGAGGGCCCGCGGATGGAAGGTGTGCTGGAGCGTGAGGCAGCGGCCAAGGGGATGACGCGCGATCAGGTCTATGATGGCTATGCCGCGGGGACGTCGATGCGGTCCTTTGTCGAGGCGCAGGATATTTCCAATATGGCGGTGTTTCTGGGGTCGGACGCAGCGCGGTTGGTGTCAGGGCAGGTGATTGCGGTGGATGGCCATACGGAGAACCCGGATCCCAAGGTGTGAGGTGAGCTGCACAGGCGGCCCGGCCGCAGCCTTCAGGCAATCGCCGCCCTGAGCGCCCTCAGTCGTCCCGGCAGTTGCCGCGCAGTGATATCCGCCTCGCGCACCAGATTGTCGAAATGGCTGGTGAAAGTGGCGATCCGCTCCTTGTCGCGGAAGGCGAGGTAATGTGAGCCTGCATAAAACACGCATAAAAGCGGGCCGAAAATGGTGATCGGTGAGGAATAGAGCCGCTTGGCATCGAACAGATAGATACGCAGGCGGGGGTACAGCTGTTCGGCGAGGCGTTCGAACTGGGTGAGCTGCTCCAGTCGGATCTCAAGCGGCAGGCCTTCGTAATAGCCTGCGCCCTGGGCAAAGCTGTCCAGCTCATAGATTGGCAGCGCGATTTCATAGTCTGACGCAGATTGGCGCATCCAGGTCAGGCGATCCTCGGAGGCACCGATGGCCTGATCCGCGGTGCGGCCCAGATGCGGCGCAAATTCCCATTCCAGCAGCGCGCGGGTTTTCAGCATGTCGGGCAGGGCGGCAGGGACGTGGCGGATTTTGTAGCCCTGTGCCTCCTGATGCCAGTCAAAGATCCGTTCATCCACCAAGGCGCGGGGCGCCTTCGTCATCGACAGGCTTGCGGCGACCAGATCGGCAGCATTTTCCGGCCGGTCCGACAGGCTCAGGAGCCAGTCCGCCGAGACCCCAAGCGCCCCGGCGCAGGCGCCGACCACATGGGCGTTGGGCAGCCGAGCCCCGGCATCAGTCAGAAGCTGTGAGATGGTTGAGCGATCCACCCCAACGGCGCGGGCGAGCGCGCTTTGGCTGAGGCCGCTGTCGCTGAGCGCGCGGTTGAGCCGGGTGCGAAACTGCTCCGCGCGCAGGCGTTTGTCCATAATATCAATCATGTGATGATTTTTATCACGATTGCAGAATTTTGTTAATCATATTCGGAATTCTGCATCGCCCGGCATCCGTGTAGGCCAGAGGAAAGGTAAGAAAAACAGGAGGCTGCAGATGGATACAGGGGCGCGATCAGTGGTGAAGGCGGTGATCTGGAACCTGCTGGGACTGGCGATGATGGCGGGGATTGGCTGGCTGCTGACCGGGTCGCTTGCACTTGGCGGGACGCTGGCGCTGGTCAATACCTGCGTCGGCTTCTTGTCTTACCTGCTTTATGAGCGGATCTGGGCCGGGGTGCGCTGGGGGCGGCGTCATGTCTGATCCGCAGGTCAGCCCTCAGGTGCCAAGCCAGCGCGCCATGCTGGACCGTGTGCAGCTGCAATTGGGGCGTGTCGAATGGGGCACGCTGGCGCTGATACTGGGGTGTTATGCGGCCTGGGGGGCGGCGCTGGCATGGCTGCCGTTGGTCTCTGTCTGGCTGGCAGTGCCGGTTCTGGCCAGTCTGATCACGCTTCAGTCCTCGCTCAGCCATGAGGCGTTGCATGGCCATCCGTTCCGGCTGCGTGTCCTGAATGAGGCCTTGATGTTTCTGCCGCTCAATCTGGCGGTGCCCTATGGCCGGTTTCGGGACACCCATCTAGCCCATCACCATGACGAGCAGTTGACCGACCCCTATGATGACCCTGAGACAAATTATCTGGATCCGGCGCAGTGGCGCCGGATGGGAGCCGCGCAGCGGGGTCTTTTGTGGTTCAACAATACGCTGGCGGGGCGGGTGCTGCTGGGGCCGCTGCTGGGGCAGATCCGTTTTATGGCCGAAGACTGGCGGCTGATCCGTGGCGGCGATGAGGCGGTGCTGCGCGACTGGTTGCTGCATCTTCTCGGCGCGGGGCTGACGCTGTGGCTGGTGGCGCAGAGCGCGCTGCCGTTCTGGGCATACCTTTTGGCGGCCTATCTGGGGCTGGCGATCTTGAAGATCCGCACCTTCCTAGAGCATCGCGCCCATCTTGATCCGGCGGCGCGCACGGTGATTATCGAGCGCGGCGGTCTCCTTGGATTTTTGTTTCTGAACAATCACCTTCATGTGGTGCATCATTGCCATCCGGGGGTGCCCTGGCACGCGTTGCCACGCCTCTACCGGGACCGGCGGGGGCAGTTTTTGGCCCGCAATAGCGGCTACGCCTACCCCTCATATGGTGTGGTCCTGCGCCGCTATGCCCTGCGGGCAAAGGACCCGGTTGCACATCCGATCTGGTCAGAGCCGCAATAGCCCCCCATAAGGGGCAGATGACCTTATGGATCCCCATCGCCATCGCGGCGGCCAGTTTTCAGACCGTCCGCTTTATGCTGCAAAAGGTGTTGAGCAGCGTCACACTGTCGACGGCGGGGGCGACGTTTTCGAGGTTTGTCTATTCCGCGCCGCTGATCTGGGCCGGGCTGCTGTCTTATCTGGCGCTATCGGGGCAGACGTTGCCCGCGCTCAGCGCCCGGTTCTGGATGTTCGCCACCATCGGCGGCACCGCGCAGATCCTGGCGACGGTCTGCGTGGTGGCGCTGTTCCGGCAACGCAATTTTGCGGTCGGGATTACGTTCAAGAAAACCGAGGTGATCCAGACCGCGCTGGTCGGGCTGGTGGTGCTGGGAGATCAGATCACCGCCCTTGGCTGGGTGGCGATTGTGATCGGCCTATGCGCGGTGCTGGTGCTGTCGAAGACACCGCAGAGCAAGGGGCCGTGGTGGCGGCATCTGTCCAGTCCGGCGTCGCTGTTGGGGCTGGGGTCGGGGGTGCTCTTTGCCTTCTCAGCGGTGAGTTATCGCGCCGCCTCGTTGGAACTGGATGCGCTGGCGCCAGCGTTTCGCGCCGGTGTGACGCTGGCCATCGTCGTGAGCTTGCAGACGCTGTTCATGCTGGTCTGGCTGAAGTGGCGGGAACCCGGCGAGATCGCACGGGTCTGGGCGGCGCGGCGGGTGGCGATCTGGGTCGGGCTGACCAGTATGGCGGGATCTTTCTGCTGGTTCTGGGCCTTCACCCTGCAGAACGCCGCCTATGTGAAGGCGCTGGGGCAGATTGAATTGCTGCTGTCGCTGCTGGCGTCGGTGCTGTTCTTCAAGGAGCAGATCACCCGCCGCGAGATTGTCGGCATGGGTTTGCTGATCCTGTCGATCCTCGCGCTGCTGCTGGCAATCTGAGAGGCCTGCGCTGCGGTTTTGGAGACTGGTCAGTCGTCCCTGGGCATCGGATAGCCCTTCAGACGCAGAAAATGGCTTGCCTCATCATCGTTGCGAAAGAACGGCACGCTTTCTGGCGGGCCGTCCTGGCGGATGCGTCTGGTGACCTCCGCCAGCACCACCTCGGTGATGAACGGCAGATCGTAGGTGCGGACCTGGCTGAGCGGGATCCATTGCAGATGCGACAGCTCATCCGAGGCGCGGGAAAAATCATCAATATCGCTGCTGATATGCGCCGCATCCACCAGAAAAAACCTAGCGTCGAACCGGCGCGGGCGGCCGGGCGGTGTGATGGCGCGAAAGACAAACTGCAGCGCCTCGGCGGTGGGCAGATGACCGGTGGCGGCGAAGTCGGCCCAGTCTGCCTCAGGCGTGGTGGCCCATGTGCCGGGCTGCCCGAGGATGAGGCCGGTTTCCTCCCATAATTCGCGAATGGCAGCGACAGCGAGGGCGTGATGCAGATCTGCGTCGGACTGCTCGGACAGGCGGTCCTGGCAGAGGGACGGCAGCGGGCTGGCAAGCGGCACATCGGAGTCCCCGGGATCAACAGCGCCGCCGGGAAACACCACCTTGTTGGGCATGAAGGCGGCGCGGGCGCCGCGCTGCCCCATCAGCACCTGAGGGTCATCGCCCATCCGGTCGCGCACCGCGATAATTGTCGCGGCATTGCGGATCGGAGTGGTGTCCCGGCGCGCGCTGGCGGCATCGGCATAGCCGGTGTCGATGGCTGCTTTGGCCGGGGTGGGCGATTTGCTCATGTCTGGGTCTTTCCTACCGCTGGCGGGTCAGCTCGCCTTGCCGAAGCCGTGCATCCTACGCGCCCATTGATAGGCGATCACGATCCCCTTCATCCGGGGCAGGAGAAACAGCGAGGACAGCAGGCAGCCCAGCGAAAACACGGTGAATGTGACCATAGGCTCAGGCCGCCAGTTGAAATAGACCACATGCAGGAGCGGGGCCATAATGTGGCCAACCAGCAGAATGGTCAGATACGCCGGACCGTCATCAGCGCGGGCGCTGGAGAGGTCGAGCCCGCAGTTGGAGCAGCTGTCGTTGACCTTCAGATATGAATGCAGCAACTTGCCTTCGCCGCAATTGGGGCATTTGCACCGCCAGCCGCGCAGCACGGCGGGCATGGTGGGGCGGTCTTCCTGAGTATCGGTTTTGAGATCGGCTGAAAGTGCCGCAGATGACTCGGTCATAACAAATCCTATCTTTTGCCCGCATATTTGAGCGCATCGGCCGCAAGTTTAAAGGGGCAGTCCGCCGGAGTGCGTCGGCATGCCGCAAGAGTGCGCCGTCCGCACTCATGGTGCAATGGACGAGTGAAACTGTGCAATGCGCTGGGTGAAAATTCTGCCGGGCTTTTGAAGTTTTTGCGACGGAACTCTGCCGGGGCTGCGTTTTGTTTCTGTGATCGGCAGCAACGGGCTGCCTGCTGCAAAAGGAACCGCAGACATGAAACATACCAAGTTTATTGCCGCCGTTATCGCTGTCGGAGCTGTCATCGGAGCCACAGGTGCGATTGCGAAGCCGGGTTTTGGCGGCAAGGGCGGTCATGGTCCGCGCATGAGCTTTGAAGAGATGGACACCAATGGCGATGGTCAGGTGACCAAGGCCGAGATGGACGGGCTGCGCGAGGCGCGTTTCGCTGCGGCGGACACCGATGGCGACGGTCAATTGACACTGGCAGAAATGGAAGCTGCGGCGCAGGCTCGGGCCAAAACTCGTGCGGCGACGATGCTGGAGCGGATGGATGCGGATAAGGATGGCGCGTTGAGCCTTGATGAACTGCCCAAACCACGCCGGATGGGAAAGATGTTTGACCGCGTGGACGCCAATGACGATGGTGCTATCAGCAAGGAAGAATTCGAGAGCGCGCGGGCGAAATTCCGGGGCCGTCATGGGGCCGGGCACAAACCGCGCGGGGATGTGCAAGACAGCGAGACGGAACAGAACTGATCCGATACGACAGATGCATATGTCTGCCAATACTGTGGAGCGGGCCCCGGAGCAGGGCCCGCTGATGCCGCCGCCTGACACCCCGGCGACGCCACAGGCGGAGGTTGTGGAGGATCCGGATGGGGCAGTGCTGATCCGCTTTGCCGCTGGTGATCCGGAGGCGGCGGGTGTGCTGACGGCGCGGTTGGCGCCCCGGGCGCTGGGTGTTGCGATGCGGGTTCTGGGCAACCGCGCGGAGGCTGAGGATATTACGCAGGAGGCGATGGTGCGGCTGTGGCGGCAGGCGGAACATTGGGAGCCGGGGCGCGCCCGGCTGTCGACCTGGCTCTACCGGGTGGTGATGAACCTCTGTATTGATCACAAGCGCCGATTGCGGGGTGGACATGTGGATCTGGACGCCATCCCCGACCCGCCGGACCCTGCGAAATCTGCGGCGGAGCAGATGCAGGACGGGGCGCGGCAGGACGCGCTGCAGGCTGCGCTCATGCAATTGCCGGAGCGTCAGCGGCAGGCGGTGGTGCTGCGTCATATCGAAGATCTGGCGAACCCGGAGATTGCCGGGATCATGGACATCAGCGTCGAGGCGGTCGAAAGTCTGACCGCGCGGGGCAAGCGGGCGCTGGCGGCAATCCTGGCCGGGCGCCGGGCCGAACTGGGGTATAATGATGGTTGATAAAACTGGAAAAACCGCGCCCACACAGACGGGCGCTGATGCTGAGGATAGGTTGGATCCGGCGGATCTTGCCGCGGCCGAGCTGGCGCTTGATGGTCTTTTTGCCAGCGCGCGGACCGCCGCCCCGGTCCCCCTTCCTGAGGGGGTGGAGCAGGCGATTCTGAGTGAGGCTGCGGCGACGCAGGCGGCGATCCTGACGCGTCAGGCGCTGGCATCAGATCTGGCGTCGCAGTCAGCCGAAGCGCGCAGCGGGGTGTTTGCCGGGATGCGGGAGCTGTTGGCGGGGCTGGGCGGATGGCCAGCCCTTGGCGGATTGGCCACGGCCAGCGCTGCTGGGCTGTGGATCGGGTTGGCGCCACCTGCGTTTCTGCCTGACCCGGTAAGCCTTGCCGGGATCGAGCTGAGCGAAGACAGCCTGCCTGAAGACAGCTACGACTTGGCCGTGGTGCTGAGCGAGGAGTTGGAATGACAAACGAGACCCGCAAATCCAAACCCGGCCGCCGTCTGCGCTGGCTGTTGATGGCGTCGCTGGCGCTGAACCTTGCGGTGGTTGGCGTCGTTGCTGGGGCGGCGTGGCGGTTTAACGACCACAAACGAGGTGCCGGAATGCCACCTCCGGTCGGGGCGATGCTGTTTCGGGATCTGGAGGCTGAGACCCGGCGCAGCCTTCGCAGCACGGCTGAAGGCGAGCATGGCAGCTACAAGGGCCGGCGACGTGCGGAAGGCGGCAAGGTTGTTGAACTGTTGCGGGCCAGCCCCTTTGATGCGAAGGCCTTGGGCGGGATGCTGGAGGCGCAGGCCACACGGCGACATAATTTCCAGCGCTCCGTTCAGTCGGCCTGGCTGGATCAGATCGTTGCCATGACTGCGGAGGAGCGGGCGGCCTATGCGGACCGTCTGGAGCAGCGTATCCGGCACCCGAAGCGGCGCAGCTGGCGGCACTGAGCGGGGGAACCGGTCGTGACGCGGCATTGATGATTGGTCAGCCGGGGCAAAGACGATCTGAAATACCAAACGGGGCAGTGAGAGGATCGCTGCCCCGTTTCATATTTCTGGACCAAATGGCTGCTCGGCCGGTCCTGCCTGTAGTTGCGCCAGTTGCCTGCCGGGTTGTCCCGATCTGTGGCAGCTGGTGCCCGGTGACACTGTCCCGTGTCAGCTGGTTTTTGTCCGCGCCGTCGACGGCGCGTGCCGGACGGTTGTTGTCAGGCAGCAAGGTCTGCCAGAGAGACCTGATTGCGGCCGGCATGTTTGGCTGCATAGAGTGCGCGGTCGGCATTGGTGATCAGCGCGCTGACAGCGCTGTCGCAATCCTGTGGCCCGCCTTCGGTGCCATCGCACTGATCCCTGGACGCGACGCGGCCACCGATGACAACACCGATACTGATTGTCACATAGATCGGAGCATCAACGCCGGGGATGTGGAACGGCTTGCTGTTGATCCGGTTGCAGAGATCACTGGCCGCAGCTTCAGCCATTGCATCGCCGATCGCAGGCATCACAATCATGAATTCTTCGCCACCGACGCGGGCCAGCAGATCGGTCGGGCGTAGCGCGGTTTGCAGGCGCTTGGCCGCTTCGATCAGCACTGCATCGCCCACCGGGTGGCCGTAGAGATCGTTGATCTGCTTGAAATGGTCGAGGTCGGCCAGCATCACGGCAAATGTTTCGCCGGTCTTGGCGGAAGTGCTGGCAACGCGCTCAAGGAAGGGTTTGGCGTAACGGCGGTTGAAGAGGCCGGTCATCGGGTCCTCAACAGCGGCGCGCAGCCCGTTACGGACCGTGTCGCGCAGCTTGTCGATGCGCGCCTTATTGCGCAATTGGGTATCGAGCCGCAGCGCCAGTTCCGCGACGTCGAAACCAGACTGAAGCACATCATGTGCCCCCCGGTCCAATGCTTCGGCGGCGATGGCGGGGTCTGCGGGGTGGACCACGGCGATCACCACGGATTTGCGGGTAGCGGCACGCGCACGCAGATCGGCCAGCAGGCGTAGCCCCTGCGCCAGGGTGTTGCGCCCCAGTTCAATCACGATGGCATCAGGCACGGGTTCACGCATCAGCGGGTGCACCGCAGTGAACTGATGGTTGCACAACCGATAGGGCACACGAGGTGCGAGCCGGGCTTGCCAGTAGATGCCGGTAGCGGGCTGTTCGGTCACTAGTGCAACCTGCACCCCGTTCAGGCTTGCGCTGATGTGTGGACTGGTGAGGGGCAGGGCGTAGCCATGGGTGTTGCCACGCTGCAAGTTCAGCTCTTCTTGGGTGCTGCTGGCGCGCAGCAGGCTGCGGATCCGCGCCTGCAACATGGTGTCATCCAGCGGCTGCAACAATACATCATCTATCCCTGCGCTGAGTGCGGCGAGACGGCGGTCGGCGTCGCTGTCGTGATCAATTGCGATCATCGGAATATCGGCTAGCTGGTCGTCAGCGGCCAGCGCCTGTTTCACGGCGACCGCGTCGCCATCGGGCAGGGACATGGCGCTGAGGATCAGATCGGGGCGGCAACGCAGGGCGGTTTTGGCAATATCGGCAACAGTTTCGGCCTGAACCACCCGGTAATAGGCGGCGGACAGCTGAACCTTCAGCATGATCCGGTTGGTCGCAACACCGTCGATAATAAGGATAGTGCCCTGCACGTGGTGCCCTTTCGCCCCTTGCGTTGGAATTGCCTCAAGTTTTAATGAGACTGGTTAATAAACCCTTTCGTATTTTCACCAATTTGACCGAGAAGTGTCAGGAATGTGTGCACATATGCTATTTTCCGCCGATGCAGCCGAGACTTTGGGCTTAAAGGCGCTTGCCTGGCTGGCAGGCAATGATGAGTTGCTGCCGGTTTTCCTGGGCGCAACCGGCGCGAGTGAGGCAGATCTGCGTGAGCAGGCGGCCAATCCCGAGTTTCTCGGCTCGGTTCTCGATTTTCTGACGATGGATGACGCCTGGGTCATGCAGTTCTGTGACAGCGCCGGGCTGGCCTATGATCAGCCGATGCAGGCGCGGATGGCGCTGCCGGGTGGGGCGCAGGTTCACTGGACCTGAGGTCTGAGAATGTGGCAGCGCTGATCGGTGGGCGCCATGGCGGCATTAAGGGGTGTGATTAACCTCTCTTACTGGGGCAGACGGGTCATGGCCACGGGCTGGCTGGTGCGGCAGGCTTCAATCGCCTATGTATCGGGGCGATGTCCCCGGTGGATCGGGGGCCACAGCCCCACGTCTGCCCCTTGCGCCTGAGGCCAGCGCGCTATGTCGGGTGGATGCCAGATCTAGGAGTGCCCATGCCCGTTGATGCCCTGCTGTTCGACAAGGACGGAACGCTGTTTGACTTTGCCGAGACCTGGAACCGCTGGACCGGCCGGTTGCTGGACCGGCTGGCGGAGGGCGAGGTGGACCGGTTGCAGGCAATGGCGGCGGCGATAGATTTTGACCTGGAGACGGGAAAGATCCTGCCCAGCAGCCTGGTGATTGCCTCCACCAACCGGCAGGTGGCGGAGGCACTGGCGCCGCATGTGCCACAGATGGATCTGGATCAGCTGGAACTCTACATGGCCGAAAGCGCCGGTGAGGCGGACCTGGCCGAGGCGGTGCCATTGGCGGCGTTTCTCGATGATCTGCTGGCGCGGGGCAAGGTGTTGGGGGTGATGACCAATGATGCGGAACTGTCTGCAAAATCCCAGCTCAGTCGCAGTGGAGTGCTGGATCGCTTTGCCTTTGTTGCCGGGTTTGACAGCGGCCATGGGGCAAAGCCGGACGCGGATCCGCTGCTGGCCTTCTGTGCCGCCACCGGTATCGCGCCGGAGCGCACCGCCATGGTGGGCGACAGCCTGCATGATCTGGAGGCCGGATTGGCGGCGGGGATGCAGCGGATCGGGGTGCTGACCGGTCTGGCCGGGGCGGCGGATCTGGAAGCCCATGCGGATGTGGTTCTGCCCGATATCGGCCATATCCCCGGTTGGCTGGATCGCTGACCGTGTCGCCGGCAGCGGTTTGGCAGCTGTCGGATCAGGCGAACTGGACACATATGCCCAGAAATATGTGATCTGACCGGGGTTGGCGCTGAAAAGCGACCAAACCTGTCGGGAACAGGCATTCGGACCGCGCCTGAACAGGGCCTGCTGAGGCTATGAGCCAATGGTCGGGCGCCCCATGGGTGGTCGCACCGATCAGCTGACAGCAGGGAGGGCCGCCATGACAACCGAGACACGAGCCCGAAAACGCGGTGGCGGACGCGCTGGCGCGGCGGCCCGGCGCGGGGATGCGGTTATTGAGCAAATGCCATGGTCGGTGCCGCGCAACATTGATCGCCCGATTGAGCCGCTTGGCCCCGAGGGCGTTGCGGCCATTCACGATGGGGCGATGCGGATCCTCGAAGAAATCGGCATTGTGTTCCTCAATGATGAGGCGCTTGAGATCTTCAAGGAGGCGGGCTGCAAGGTCGTGGGTGACCGGGTGCATCTGGACCGGGAGTTCGTGATGGAGATGGTTGCCAAGGCGCCATCGGAATTCACCATCACGCCGCGCAATCCTGACCGAACCCTGCCGGTGGGGGGCAATCATATCCTGTTCGGCAATGTGTCTTCACCGCCGAACTACTGGGATATGTCGCTGAATGCGAAGGTCGCGGGCACCCGTGAGCAATGCCAGAACCTGCTGAAGCTGACCCAGTATTTCAACTGCATCCATTTTGCCGGGGGGTATCCGGTGGAGCCGGTGGATATTCATGCCTCGGTCCGGCATCTGGATGTGCTTTATGACAAGCTGACCCTCACCGATAAGGCGATGCACGCCTACAGCTTGGGCAAGGAGCGGGTCGAGGATGTGATGGAGATGGTGCGGATCGCAGGCGGGCTTACTCATGAGGAGTTCGAGGCCCGACCGCATATGTATACCAACATCAACTCCACCTCGCCGCTGAAACATGACCAGCCGATGATTGACGGTTGCCTGCGACTGGCACGGCGGGGGCAGGCGATTGTGGTCACGCCCTTTACGCTGGCCGGCGCGATGGCACCGGTGACCATGTCGGGGGCTGTGGCGCAGTCTATTGCCGAATCTCTCTCGGCGATTGCGCTGTTTCAATATGTACGCCCCGGCACGCCCTGTGTGATCGGCACCTTCACCTCCAATGTGGATATGAAATCCGGTGCCCCGGCTTTCGGCACACCGGAATATATGCGCTCGACCCAGATGACCGGGCAGATGGCGCGCTATTATGGTCTTCCGATGCGATCCTCGGGTGTCTGTGCGGCCAATGTGCCGGATGGGCAGGCGATGTGGGAGACCTCCAATTCGCTCTGGGCGGCCGTGCAGTCGGGCACCAATATGGTCTATCACGCGGCGGGATGGCTGGAAGGCGGGCTGATCGCCAGCCCCGAGAAATTCATCATGGATTGCGAGATTCTCCAGCAGATCCAGCGCTATATGCAGCCGGAGGTCATTGGCACGGGCCCCGAGGATATCGCGCTGGAGGCCATTCGCGAGGTTGGTAACGACGGACATTTCTTTGGTATTCAGCACACGCAGGACCGCTATAGCACCGCGTTTTATCAACCCTACCTCAGCGATTGGCGCAATTATGAGGCCTGGGAGGCGGCGGGTGCGGTTTGGACACCGGAACGGGCGCATAATCTGTTCAAGGAGATCATTGCCCGATTTGAAGCGCCACCGCTGGATGTCGCCCGGCGAGAGGCGTTGGAGGACTTTGTCGCACGCCGGAAATCCGAGGGAGGTGCCCCAACCGATTTCTAACGCCGGTTGAGGGGAAGTTTCGCGCGTTCAGACCTCTGCCATTATTTTGTGCAAGTGTATAAGTCAGGCCGATCTAACGAGAGAATCGCCGCCATGACTGACTTGGATACTGCGACCGCTTTGCGCGCCCGTTTGCCTATGGTGGCTTTGGGCGCGGGTAGCGGATTCGCCATGTGGCTGCTGGCGCGGGACTGGCACCAGCCGGGTCTCTCTGAGAGCCTGTTTCTGGTGATGTTTGCCTTCCTGTCCAGTTTCTGCGGCGCATCACTGGCGATGATCGGGCCGCTGTCGCTGTTGCGTGCGTTGCGCGGGGCGCTTTGGGTTGCGGTGCCGATGACCGCGCTGATGCTTCTGGCGGCGTTGCGCTACCCGGTTGCGACCGATCTTTTACAGAACGAGGTGTTGGTGCTGATGGCGCTGGCGCTTGGCGCGATGGCCTGCCCTTTTGTGTTGCTGCGGCTGTCCACGCCCGACCGCTGGACCCGGTTTGCGGCGCTGTCTGCGGCGAGCTGGGGTATCGTGTTTCGCCTGGCCTGCGGGGTCGGGTTTGTCGCGGTCTTCTGGATTCTTGGTTTGTTGTCCAATGCCCTGCTGGATTTGGTCAACATCACCATTCTGGAAGACATCGCCGAGGTGGATTGGCTGGCGCTGACGCTGAGCGGCGCGGTCTTTGGTCTGGGCCTGGCGGTGGTGCAGGAGCTGGGGGGCGGTGGCGCGCCGCATCTTCTGTTTCGGTTGCTCAGCCTGCTGCTGATTCCTGTGCTGTTGGTTGTTGGCCTGTTTCTGGCCGCGATCCCGCTGCAGGGGTTGTCCAGCGCCTTTGGTCATCTGTCCTCGGCTGCGACGCTGATGGCGATGTCAGCGGTGATGATGACACTGGTCTGCGTCGCACTGACCCGGCAGGAGCAACCAAAGGGCGCAAATGGCATGGCGGCACGACTGCTGGCAATTGGTTTGATGCTGGTCACTGGTCTGGCAGCCTGGGCGGTCCTGATGCGGGTCTGGCAATATGGTTGGACGCCGGATCGCATCTATGCGCTGCTGTTTGCGATGACGTTACTGCTGCACGGGTTGGTCTATGCCGGCTGTGCGGCCATTGGAGGCGCGCGCTGGCCGGATCTGTTGCGGCGCGCCATTGTCGGCCTGGCGCTGATGACCGGTGCCACATTGGCGCTGGCCCTGACGCCGCTGGTGGATGCGGGGCGCATTGCGGCCAACAATCAGGTGGCGCGGGTGCTGGCGGGTGAGACAGAGGCAGCAGAGCTGCCCCTGTGGCAGATGGCCCATGATTGGGGGCAGGGCGGGCTTGACGCGCTGACACGGTTGGATGCCCACGCGGAAGAGACCGGGGATGCAGATCTCTCCAATCGCCTGCAGCTGGCGCGCAACGCGACGAGCCGTTGGCAGATGACGAAGGATATGGTGGATGTCACCGATGATCAGCGCAAGGAGCTGATTGAGCTGCTGCCCGTACAGCCCGCCGGAGCCACAGTGACTGCAGATGATTTCAGAGGGCTGAAGCGTTATCAGCTGCTGCGCTGGATTCGCGGTTGCAAGCGGCGGCTGCCGGATGGCAGCGCGGGCTGTGTGCTTATTCGCGGCGCGCTGGGAGCGACCTCAGACGAGGCGGCGGACCTGGCCTTGCTGCTCTTCAGAGAAGGGCGTGATGGGGCGCAGCTGGAAACCCTCGCCCTGCGGTTTGGCCCGGACGGTGCGGACATGCCGGGCCGTATAATTCTGGATCGCGGGCCACCGGCGCAGCAGCAGACAAAAGAGCAGGTCGAGGCCTTGCTGGCGGCGGCGCAGGCCGACCGTTTCGAGATATCTCCCGCGCGGCAGAATACGTTGAAACTGGGCGATCTGGAGGTATTGATACAGCGCCAACGTTGATCTGAGGGAAAACCGTAGCAATTTTAGTTGTTGGCCCTTTATTAACCAGGCTGGGCCAAAAGTAGAGACACGTAACAAGGGGCCAGTGATGCACGGTCTGATCAATAGGGCATTCCAGGCGTTTGTCAGCACCACCTTCGGGGAGGACAGCTGGCAGGCTATCATGGATTCGGCAGAGCTCGGCTTTAGCGAGTTCGAAGCCATGCTTACCTATACGGATGAACAATCCCAGATCATGTTGCGGACTGCAGAAGCTATTCTGAAACGCCCGCTGCCAGAAATGCTTGAGGATATGGGCACGTTTCTGGTGTCGAATCCGCAGTTGGAGGCCCTGCGCCGATTGCTGCGTTTTGGTGGGGTCAACTACGTGGAATTCCTGCATTCACTGGATGACCTGCCGGATCGCGCGCGGCTGGCTGTGGCCGATCTGAACCTGCCGGGGCTGGAACTGATTGAACAGGCGCCGGGGCAATTCGAATTGCATTGCCAGCCCGGTCTGCCGGGATACGCCCATGTACTGATGGGGGTCCTGAGGGCAATGGCGGATGACTACGGCGATCTGGTTTTCCTTGATCATTCAGGCACGCAGGACAACGCAGAGGTGATTGCAATCACCCTGGTTGAAACTGAATTTGCCGAAGGCCGTGCCTTCGACCTGGGGGCGCATTCACTATGATGATGAGCATGCGGGAAATCTCCTCCATCGCCAATGAAATCTGCCCGATGCATGTGGTCATTAACCATGAAGGGCGGATTACCGGTGTTGGTCCGACATTGCGCAAGCTGCGCCCGGATACCGAATGGCTTGGCAGCCGGTTCTTTCGGATCTTTGATCTCGCGCGGCCGCGTCGGGTCCGGTCCACTGAGGATTTGATCAAGACAGCCGGTGCGAAACTGCACCTCAATTTCCGCGATGCGCCGCAAACCGGCCTGAAAGGCGTGCTTGCCCCCTTCCCGGAGGGGAAGGGCGGGTTCATCAACCTGTCTTTTGGCATTTCCGTGCTAGAGGCGGTGAGGGATTATGATCTCACCAGTGCTGATTTTTCCCCGACGGATCTGACCATCGAAATGCTCTATCTCGTTGAGGCGAAATCCGCCGCGATGGAGGCGTCGCGCCAGCTTAACTTGCGCCTGCAGGGGGCAAAAATCGCCGCCGAGGAGCAAGCGTTTACAGATACGCTGACGGGTGTGAAGAACCGCCGCGCAATGGACCACATCCTGAACCGGCTGATCGCTTCCGGCCGGGATTTCTCCCTGATGCATGTGGATCTTGATTTCTTCAAAGAGGTCAATGACACGCTTGGTCATGCAGCAGGGGATACGGTGCTGCAACGGGTCGCCAAGCTGATGGTGCAATGCACCCGTCAGAATGACACGGTCGCGCGGGTCGGTGGGGATGAGTTTGTTCTTATCTTTGAGGGTCTTATCGACCGGATACAGCTCTCAGGTATTGCCCGTCGATTGATTTCCAGCATTGAGGAACCAATCCCTTTCGGTGATAAGACCTGCAAGATTTCAGCCAGCGCGGGCACCTCGCTCTCAGCCGCCTTTTCTGAAGGTCTGGATGCGGCAACGCTGCTCCACCAAGCGGATGTGGCGCTTTATGCCGCAAAGAATGCAGGCCGGGCGCGCCATTTCTTCTATCAGCCAGGTATGGAGGAGCAGGATCCCGAGGCGTAGCGCTGAACCATGCGCTGGTTTTGCGGCGCAGCTGGCGTCGTGGGGGGCTGTCTGATGCGCTGCTGGCTTGGTTTTATGACTGCATCCCCCGGAGCCGGGTTTGATCACGCCAGAGCGGAAATGCCGTTCGCCTGCAACAGGTTTTCTGCTGATTGACTGCGGGCAGGCCGTGGATTGGCCCTGGCAGTCAGACCTTTGCGCGGTCAGGCCACGCTTTGCGGATTGCACGCTGGTCGCTTGTGTCGCGCTATTCAGGGGAAACAGAGTGGCAGCCCGTAGGGGAATCGAACCCCTCTTTCCAGGTTGAAAACCTGGCGTCCTAACCGATAGACGAACGGGCCACTTGGTCTGTGAGGGCGTGTTTACTGAGTACATCGCCCCGGCGCAAGAGGGATTTTGACATCAGCGCGAGTTTTTTTTAACTCCGAGAGATAACCTGCAAGCCTCTGAAAAATATGGATATAAATGGGTGTGCTGGGTATGGTGTCTGGCAGCTCACGGCGATTGTCTGTTGGTGCGGCCCAAACCGCAGAAAGGGACGGTTGCAGGGCATCGCCGCCGATGAAACGAGCGCCAGTTGATCGGATGAGGTGATCGGATCTGTGCGGTGATGGCGGGCAGCTACACGTCAAACCCAGGCCACACTACGCAAGGAGCAAGTGATATATCAGGACTGTTGTGCGGAGAAGTGGCAGCCCGTAGGGGAATCGAACCCCTCTTTCCAGGTTGAAAACCTGGCGTCCTAACCGATAGACGAACGGGCCACTTGGTGTGAGCGGGTATTTAGTGTTTCGCGCCGGAACCCGCAAGCCAAAAAACACCAGTATCGCAATTTATTTTCCCCTGGGCGGAGGATGGTTATTCAAAGAGGGCAGGGCCCTTGTGTGCAGAGTTTTTTTCGCGGCCGATCTCAGGCCTCGGCGGCATCCTCCAGCCGCAGCTGTACGGACTGGCGGCCGCCCCAGGTATTGATTTCAAGCCGACCGGCAAAATGGAACCGCGCGCCACCATGGTCCAGCAGGCGCGGCCCCAGCGCGGTGTCAAAAGCGCCAAAGCAAATGGCATCGATCCCGCTGCTTAACCCGTCACTGAGCGAAAGTTTCAGGTGGCTTTCGCCAACCCGTTTGGCGAACCGCACCTGCAGGTCGGGAAAGCCGTAGCGGGGGGCGGGGGCGCCGGCGCCAAAGGGGCCCGCCTGTTCGATCTGCTCAATCAGCGGCACGGTGGCGGCGCCGGGCATCAGCATCCCGTCAAGCTTCAGATCGCTTGGTCCCAGATCGCCGGCCCCCTGTTTGGCCAAAAGGGCGCTGAGCCGCTCCATCGCCGGTTCCAGTTGGTCACGGGCCACGGTCAGTCCGGCGGCCATCTTGTGGCCGCCCCCTTTGATGAGCAGCCCTTCGGCGGCGGCCCGCTGGATGGAGGCGCCAAGATCAATGCCGCTTACGGAACGACCCGATCCCTTGCCCTCGTCGCCATCAAGGCCAATCACGATGGCGGGGCGGCCGGCGGCTTCTTTCAGGCGCGAGGCGACAATCCCGACAACGCCGGGGTGCCAGCCTTCGCCAGCGGCCCAGACCAGAGGGGCATCCAGACCGCGCGCCTCCGCCTGTTCCAGTGCGGCGGCGCGCACGGCGTTTTCGATATCGCGGCGCTCGGTGTTCAATTCATCCAGACGCGCGGCGATGGCCTCGGCCTCGGCTGGGTTGTTGGTGGCCAGCAGGCGCGCACCCAGATCAGCTTTGCCAATCCGCCCGCCCGCGTTGACCCGTGGCCCCAGCAGAAAGCCAAGGTGATAGGTGGAGGGGGCAGAATCCATGCGCGATACATCTGCCAGTGCCACCAGTCCGGGCCGCTGCCGGGCGGCCATCACCTTGAGGCCTTGCCGGACAAGCGCGCGGTTGGCCTCAATCAGCGGTGCCACATCGGCGACGGTGGCCAGGGCAACCAGATCCAGCAGCGCCATCAGATCAGGACCGGTGCCGAGCCCCTTGTCCCGCATTTGGCGGCGCAGTTCGACCAGCATCAGGAACACCACGCCGGCCGCACAGAAATAGCCCAAGTCGCCGTCCTCATCCTGGCGGTTGGGGTTCACCACTGCGACACAGTCGGGCAGGGTCTCTCCGCCCAGGTGGTGGTCGAGTACGATCACATCAGCGCCCTTGGCGGCGGCAATCGGACCATGAGACAGCGTGCCGCAATCGACGCAGACAATCAGATCGTGATCACGGGCCAGCGCGGCCATCGCCGCATCATTGGGGCCATAGCCCTCATCGATCCGGTCGGGCACATAGAGCGTGGCCCCAAGACCGACCTGATCAAGCCAGACCAGAAGCAGCGCTGCCGAGGAGCCGCCATCAACGTCATAATCGGCAAAGACCGCAATCCGCTCGCGCCGCTCCACCGCTTGCAGGAAACGGGCCGCGGCGGGTTCCATGTCCTTCATCCGGCGCGGATCGGGGAGCAGCTCTTTTAGTTGCGGTGTCAGAAATCCGCTGGCCTCATGGGCGGGCACGCCGCGCCGGGCCAGGACCTGACAGACGGCGGCGGGCAGGGTGGTCTGCTGTTCCATCATTTCGGCTGCGCGGGCAACCTCCACATCGGGGCCAATCCAGCGACGCCCGCTGAGCGAGGTCTCAACTCCCAGAAAGCTCATGTCTTCGTCCCTTTTCCGCGTGCCTGCCCCGGGCGCTGACGGGGCGTTCTTATGGCAAAGGCCGGATCTGCGCGGACCCGGCCTTTCACCTTTCTTCAAATACTCAAAATCCAACCTTTGCGATACGTCGCAAGATCAGATCCTACTGATGCGCGCTGAGCGGTGTCCGGTAGCTCATCCGGCGCACGGAGCCGGTTTTGGAGCGCATCAGCAATGTGGTGGTTTCGACCCAGCCCGGCTGGCGTTTGATCGCGGGCAGCAACGAGCCGCCGGTGACGCCGGTTGCCGCAAAGATCACATCGCTGGTGACCATCTCGTCGCGGGCATAGACGCGGTCCAAATCGGTGATGCCGGCCTTGGCGGCGCGGGCTTTCTCATCATCGTTGCGGAACAACAGGCGGCCAAAGATCTGACCCCCCATGCATTTCAATGCAGCTGCCGCCAGCACACCCTCAGGGGCGCCGCCCTGACCCATATACATGTCGATGCCGGTGATCTCAGATTCGGCGCAATGCATCACGCCGGCCACATCGCCGTCGGTGATCAGGCGGATGGCGGCGCCGGTTTCGCGGACTTCAGCGATCATCGCCTCGTGGCGGGGGCGCTCCAGAATGCAGACGGTGATGTCAGAGGGGGCGCAGCCCTTGGCCTTGGCCAGTGCCTCAACCCGCTCGCGCGGGCTCATGTCCAGCGACACGACATTTTCCGGCAGGCCCGGACCCACGGCCAGCTTGTCCATATAGGTGTCCGGCGCGTGCAGCATAGAGCCGCGCGGCCCCATCGCGATCACGGTCAGCGCGTTCGGCATATCCTTGGCGGTCAGCGTGGTGCCTTCGAGCGGGTCCAGCGCGATATCAACGCCGGGGCCTTTGCCGGTGCCGACTTCCTCACCGATAAAGAGCATGGGCGCTTCGTCCCGCTCCCCTTCGCCGATGACCACGACGCCTGCGATATCCAAGAGGTTCAGCTGTTCGCGCATGGCGTTGACGGCGGCCTGATCGGCGGCTTTCTCGTCGCCGCGACCAATCAGCGGTGCAGAGGCCAGAGCGGCCTGTTCGGCCACGCGGGCCAGGCCGAGCGACAGCAGGCGGTCGTTAAATGCGGCGTCGTTGGTGTCAGAAGTCATAGCCAATGTCCTATCTCAATCCCGAGTCGGTGCCGTCGCATACCCTGCATCTGGCAGCGCGGGCAAGGGCGGTTGGCGGTAACGGGCCGTCGCAATTGGCGCCGATACCGGTGTTTTTATACCTGATGGCGCTCAGACCTCTTCGATGCGTAGCGCAACAGGCTCACTGGCCACAACATCGGTCTTGGCCAGATCTTCCAGCGCTGTCTGCAGAGTGCTGGAGGTGCATTTATGTGTCACGATCAGCACAGGCGCGGTCGGCTCGGAGTGGCCGTATTGGCGCATCCGGTCGATGGAGATCCCCGCATTGCCAAGAGCGGCAGCCACCTTTGCCAATGCGCCGGGTTTGTCCAGCAGGGCGAGGCGCAGATAATGCGGCGCGGCAAGGCTGGTCTGGGCTGCAGGGGCATTCTCCAAAGAGGTCGCAGGCTGGCCGAAGGTGGCCAGACGGCTGCCGCGGGCCAGATCGCAGATGTCACCAAGGACGGCGCTGGCGGTTGGGCCTTCGCCGGCACCGGGGCCGCGCAGGACGATCTGTTCGACCGCGTCGCCTTCGATCACCACCATATTGGTGCCGCCTTCGAGCTGGCCGAGCGGCGAGTTCGCAGGCACCAGACAGGGCGACATGCGCTGTTCCAGCCCACGCCCGGTGCGCTGTGCGACGCCCAGAAGCTTGATCCGGTAGCCCATATCGGCGGCGTGGCGGATGTCGTCCAGGCTGATGCGCTGGATGCCTTCCAGCTGCACATCGTCAAAGGCGGGCTTGGTGCCGAAGGCGATGGCAGAGAGGATCGCCAGCTTATGTCCGGCGTCGATGCCGCCCACATCGAGATTGGGATCAGCCTCAAGATAGCCAAGGCGGCCACATTCCTCAAACAGGGCGTTGTAGCCCTGGCCGGTGGCTTCCATCTGGGTCAGAATATAGTTGCAGGTGCCGTTCATCACGCCCATGACGCGGGTGATTTCATTGCCTGCCAGACCTTCGGTCAGGGATTTGATCACCGGGATGCCGCCCGCGACAGCTGCTTCAAAGCGGATTACGCGGCCTGCGGCCTCGGCCTGTTCAGCCAGCGCCTGACCGTGGATGGCCAGCAACGCCTTGTTGGCGGTGACAACGTCTTTGCCTGCCTCCAGCGCGGCCTCGGTCGCGGCCTTGGCAGCGCCTTCATGGCCGCCCATCAGCTCCACAAAGACATCGACATCGTCGCGGGTGGCCAGCGCCACAGGGTCGGTTTCCCAAGCATAATCGCCAAGCGGCACGCCACGGTCCTTGCCTGCGTCCCGTGCGGAGACCGCTGTGATCTGGATCTGGCGTCCGGTGCGGGCCTCCAGCATGGCTGCCTGACGGCGGATGATCTTGATCACGCCGGTGCCAACCGTGCCCAAACCTGCAATACCAAGGCGAAGCGGCTCTGTCATAGCTGGGGATCCTTTAATTCCGAAAGACGTCTCCCCGCCTTAGCGGGTTCGGCGCAGCGGTGCAACGGCGGCGGCGGTACGCAGCGGACAAATCCCAGGGCAGGGCCTGTATTGCTGTGATATCAGGCGGCTTTGCTCATGGCTGCCGGGGCTGCCGGGGCTGCCAAGCGGGGTGTCCCGCGTCAGGGTTGCGCGGCGCGCAGCCGATCAGCGCGGGCCTGCAAGCGGGCGGCGCGGGCATCCAGCGTGTCTTCCAGCGCTTTGCTCTCTTCAGCTGCGGGGGGGCTGGGCTGAAGTGCATCCTCCAAGGGCACAAGGGCAGGGTAGTCGGCGCCGCGCAGATCGGGGGTGAGCCGGTCTTCCAGCTCCGGCACGCGGGCACAGGCTGAGATGAGTGCAGCTGCGGCGAGCAGGGGAAACAGCCGAGAATGCCGACGGACGGGCGCCGATGCCGGGGTTGCACATATGCTGGGCATCGGGGGTCGGTTTTTGGGCTGTGCGGGCGATTGCATTAAAACCATCCTTGTTCACTATTCCCTTGATGCACATATTGGTGAAAAGGCACAAGCGGGGCTTTTATCTGAACGAATGTTCATATAAAATCGAGACATGGCACGTACCCAAGGTTCACATTCCGATATCACCGGTCCGCGCATCCGTGCTGCGGCGCTGAAGCTGTTTGCCCAGCATGGTTATGCGGCGGTCTCGATGCGCCAGATCGCATCCGAGGTCGGGGTACAGGCCGGGGCGCTTTATAACTATACCCCTGATAAGCAGAGCCTGTTGTTCAGCCTGATGGAAGGTCATATGACCGAGCTGTTGCAGGCCTGGCAAGATCTGCGGGCCCCGGATCAGACGGTGCCGTCTGGCGGTGCCGAGGATCATGTTCTGGCGCGGCTTGAGGCCTTTACCCGGTTTCACATTCGCTTCCATCTGGAGCGGCCGGATGCGGTTTTCATCGCTTATATGGAGCTGCGAAACCTGTCGGAAGACAATTTCACCGCGATCGAGTCCCTGCGTCGCGAATATGAGAATGCGCTGGAAACAATCCTGAAAGACGGGGTGCGGCTGGGCGTGTTTCATATCCCCGACACCAAAATCGCGACTCTGGCGGTGATTGCGATGCTGAACGGTGTGATGACCTGGTATCGCAGTGGCGGGCGGCTGTCGCTGGACGAGGTCGAGGCGATTTACTGGGATATGGTGCAGAAATCCGTACGTGGCTGAACCCGGCCCGCCTGGATCCGTACAATTATGAGTCGGCGCCGCGCAGCAACGCGGCACCAGCAGGTCGTCTGTGACGGATCTAATGGGCTGGTCGGATGAACTGACCATTGCGCAGATCCCTGAAGGCCTGCCGCAGCTCATCCTGTGTGTTCATAACAATCGGGCCATGCCAGGCCACGGGCTCCTCAATCGGGGCGCCTGAGATCAGCAAGAAGCGGACGCCCTCCGGGCCAGCCTGTACGGTGATTTCTTCACCGCTGCCAAACCGGACCAGCGTACGATCGCCGGACATATCGCGGATGTGCAACTCCTCGCCCGCGACCTCTTTTTCCAGCAACACGCCCTGCGGCGTTGCAGCATCGACAAAGGCGCCCTGACCGGCAAAGACATAGGCAAAGGCGCGCCGGTAGGTGTCGATGCGGAAGGTCTTCTTCACGCCGGGCGGGACAGAGACATCCAGATATTGTGGGTCAGCAGCGATGCCATCGACGGGACCGCGTTTGCCCCAGAAGTCACCAACAATGACCTTCACCCGGGTGCCGTCGTCGTCAATCACCTCGGGAATATCCTTGGCGGTGATGTCCTGATAGCGCGGCGCGGTCATTTTCTGACTGGCGGGCAGGTTGCCCCAGAGCTGGAAACCGTGCATCTGGCCCTTGGCGTTTCCTTTCGGCATTTCCTGGTGCAGGATGCCTGACCCTGCGGTCATCCACTGGACATCTCCCGCGCCCAAGGTGCCGTTGTTGCCCAGGGAATCGCCATGGTGAACGGTCCCGTCCAGCACATAGGTGATGGTCTCGATTCCCCGGTGTGGGTGCCAGGGGAAACCGGCCTCGAAGTCTTCGGGGCGGTCATTGCGGAAGTCGTCGAACAGCAGGAAGGGGTCCAGCTCGCTCGGGTCGTGAAAACCAAAGGCGCGGTGCAGTTTGACGCCTGCGCCTTCCAGCGCCGGTGTGGCAGGGCGGGTTTCCAGGATGGGACGGATCGACATGGCGGGTCTCCGGTTGCTGTGTATGCCCTCATAGATAAGCCTGTGCGAGTGTGTCGGGAAGGCCCGCGTGTTAACTTCCCGTGTGCGCTGACGCACATATATCAGCTGTGCGAGCCGCTTTCCGGGACACCGTCACAACAGGGGGCTATGCCCCTTGGCGCAATCAGGCTACATCCGCCGGGACCGGCCCCAAGGTGCAGACGGGGCTGAAGACCAGGGTGAGGACATAGGTGATGGGCCAGAGGGCGGGATCGGGCGAAATGAAGGATGAGATTTTGGCAACTGTTGATGCCTCCGCGCCGCGGCGGGTGCTGGCAGTGGTGATGCTGATCGTGGTCGGCGCGCTGGCAATCTATGTGGCGCTGGCCACACCGCCAGCCCCCCATTGGCTGGTCTTTCTGCTGGCCATTGGTGTCTTCTGCCTATGGCTGGCCATGCGTCTGTGGCAGGCCACCGCATTGCGGATTGAACTGACCGACGAGGTGCTGCGCAGCTCCGACGGGGCGGTGATTGCCAAAGTTGCGGATGTTGTTGCGGTGGATCGCGGGGTGTTTGCGTTCAAACCATCAAACGGCTTTCTGATCCGAACCGCCACCAAGGGGGCGCGCAGCTGGCGGCCGGGGCTTTGGTGGCGACTGGGGCACCGGATTGGCATTGGAGGTGTGACGCCGGGCGCCCAGAGCAAATCCATGGCAGAAATCCTCGCCATCATGATTGCGCGGCGTGAGGCGGGACAGTCGCAGGGCTGAGGCGGCATATGTATCGTCGAACAGAAAAAGGCGCCACCGATGCCGGAGGCGCCTTTGTTGATTAAGCCGCTGGCCTAAATCGAAATGCTCTAGTCTGTGGGGCCGCTATTGTCGTCGTGGCTGCCACCACCGCTGTCCTGACCTTCGAATTTCACCTGCGGTGCAAAACGCGGGCGGGTGAAGACGAAATTCTGGATGTCCATATCGGGCAGGCCAACATTGAAGGCGGGGTCGATATCGTTCTTGGTTTCCACCAGAATGACCCGCTCCTGATCCGGCATGGTCGGCAGATCATCCTTGACCTCTTGAATGTTGCCGTCCTGCCATTCGGTGAATTTGCCGCCACGCACCTTGGACCAGTCCACGTAGTAGCGGTTATCATCCTCATCCCAGCGGATCACCGAGATCCTGAGAGAAATAGAGGAGTCGACGCGGATCAGCAGCTTGGCCAGATCGTGCATGCTGTCGATGTAATCCTCGTTCAGGGTTGAGGTTTCGCGCGAGATCAGATCCGAGATCGTATATGCGGCTTTTAGATTCACCCCTTCCTGACGGAACGCATCAAAATAGGTGTAGATTGCTGCAAAGACGCCAAGCAGCAATGGCATATAGAAGGCAAACTCAACCGAGACCGAGCCATCGGTTTCGCGTCTGTAGCGGCGGAACAGGGTGCGGATACGGGTCAACATGGCTTACCGGGGCTCCTGAACAAAGGCTGAGGTTGCATAGAGGCGGATCCGGCCGTCGGCGTCATTGTCCATATCGTCAGCCAGACCCCAATGGGGGAACACGGGCTTCATGGCCATACAGGCGCGGATGAACATCAGTTCGTTGGAATCGCCGGTGACAAAATTGCGCACGGGCTGCACATCCTCAACCCGGTTGATGCAATCGGGAACCGGGTCAACCGGCGTCCAGGCATAGGGGTCAACCTGTACCATTTCGAGCCGCAGTGACGTGCCGCAGTTGCGGATGAACCCGGAGCGGCGGCAGACCTCGTCGCGGATCTCATTGTGTTGCTTTGGAACACCGGTTGAGAGGCGCAATCCTCGCACGGTCTGGTCCAGCGCCCGTTCCAGCATGGATTGCTGAATGGTGATCATGCCGAGTTCCACCGTGTTCATCAGCAGAAACAGAAAGGCGGGGATCACAATGGCAAATTCCACCGTGGCGTTGCCATCCTCGCGCTTGCGAAACAGGCGCAGCGCGCGGCGCAGCCGGCTGGCCGTCTTATGTGGAGTGCGACGGGTCATTGTGTCAGCCTCAGCTGGCGGATCGACGTCGCGATGGAGGCAAAGGCGTCGCGGATCTCAAGCCCGCGCACATCAAAGTGATGAGCATCCGAGCTGGCACAATCCTTCAGCACCGCGGTGCCGCTGCTGGGTGCCTCAAAACCAATGGTGTAGACCACAATACCTTGGTTTTTGGCGGCGGTGCAGACAGCGCGGGTGCGGGCGTTTTTGGTGCTGGTGTTCCAGTAGTCATAGACGCCGTAGTACCAGACGCTGCGCGCCGAGGACTGACCCATCCAGTCGCCATAGAGGTACTTGTAGAGATACTTCAGTGAGGTTTCACCGAACAGTTCGCCCCAGCTCAGACGTTTGACATTCTCAGGCTCTCCCTGCTCATCCTGCCACCAGCAGCTGTAACTGCTGCACTTGCGGTAGCTGCCCTGACCATAGGCGTGATCTTCCCAGCGGTTCATGCGGTCCCACCAGTACATATCGCGTTGGGGGTCATAGAGTGAGTAGCGCGGGTTCGATCCGGTGGCGGCAGAGTTGTACCAGACGTCGGAGGACCCTTCGCGATGGTCGGACTCGACATAGTACTGGTTGGTATTCTTGCCGTCGGTCATCAGCACGATAACCTTGACCGTCTCGTGGTCATTGAAGGCCGCAGGGCGATTGTTGAACGTTGCGGGTACCGTGGCGCCGCCGCCCGATGCCAGCGCGCTGATGGCAGGACGCGCACTTGGATCGAGCAGGGCAGTGCCCCATTTCATGCCAACATCGATCGATGTGTTGCCTTCTGCCTGAAGACCGTCAATGAAGCCTTTGAGCGTGTTTGCATCTTTCTGGAACGGCAGAATTTCACGGTTGGCACTGTCTTCACAGGTCGGGCTGTCCAGCGGGTTTGCGCTGGCGCGGTAGTCACTGCCGGACCAAACGCTGAAGTGCATCGTCCGGTCCAGTTCCTGGGTGGTGGACAGGGCGGTGGTCTGAAAATGGCTGCCGACAAAATTCACACAGTTGGAATAGGCGTGCTCATCCGTGGTGTTGTACTGATCCATCAACTCGGTCGGCAGGCTGACCTGTGTGGCGTAGGGGATGATGGAGATCGACATCTTGTTGTCGATGGTATTGGCGATCATCGTATCGACGAAGTCTTTTGCCGCAACCTTGAGGTTGGCCAGACGGCTGTTGCTGCGCATCGATCCGGAGACATCCAGCACCAATGAGATTTCCAGCCCGTCAATGCTCTCTTCGGCGCGGGAGGTCGCATAGAGCGGCATGTCCTGCCCGCTGGAGAACTTCAGCATGTGGGTTTCAAATGTGGTGTCGATGGTGCTTTGCACCTTTTTGAACCCAAGCCCGGTTTCAGCCACCGGGGGCGTGTAGTATTTATTGAGCCCCGCCTTGCTGAGGTAGTCCTGAACCACCGCCGCAGGCGGCAGGGGCTGGTCGAGGTCGGCCGCGGCCAGAACTGCGCGGTCGAGGGTATATTGCAGGATGGTGCGGTCCCGTTCCATGCGCATCAGATCCACGCCGATCCCGCCAACGGCCAGCATCGACAGCAAGAAGCCGACCATGGGTTTCAGCAGCACGCCCGAGTCATCCTGCCGGAAGGCGCGCAGCTGTGCCCCGCTGCGGATGCAGGCGGTCAGGCAGGCCTTTCGGGCCGCGATGGATATCTTTTCAATAGGCTTTATCATGTGTCGAACCCCCAGCCGCGTAACCCCCCGGCACAGCGCCATCCGAATTGGATTTTCACACTTATTAATGCTTTATGAAGGTGGCGGAATTGGGGCGCATACCGGACCAAATCATACGTATTGTTGTTGATTTTAAGGGTAATGCGAGCCTTAGGGATTGGTTGTCCTGAGGGCGTCAACAAAATGAGGACTGCCGACAAAACGCGGCGACTCAGTCAAACACCTCGTGTCATCAGTTTGCCTTTAATTGATTCTTTTTGCGGGGGAATGGTCAAAAAGGTCGCACCTTCTTAATCCAAGAGTCATAGTGTCGGAACACTATCTCACTGAGTCGACGCAGAAGCACGGAGTACAGCCGATGAGCAGTGCAACAGAACCCAGTTTTCGCCAGAGTGTGGACCTGATGTTCAACAGGGCGGTGTCCCTGATGGACCTGCCACCGGGCCTGGAAGAGAAGATCAGGGTTTGCAACGCGACCTATACTGTACGCTTTGGCGTGCGGCTGCGGGGGGGGATCCAGACCTTCACCGGATATCGTTCGGTACATTCCGAGCATATGGAGCCCGTGAAAGGCGGCATCCGCTATGCGATGGGCGTGAACCAGGATGAGGTTGAGGCGCTGGCGGCGCTGATGACCTATAAATGTGCGCTGGTTGAGGCGCCGTTTGGTGGCTCCAAGGGCGGGTTGTGCATCGATCCGCGCCAGTATGAAGAGCATGAGCTGGAGCTGATCACCCGCCGGTTCGCCTATGAACTGGCCAAACGCGATCTGATCAACCCCTCGCAGAACGTTCCGGCCCCGGATATGGGCACTGGAGAGCGTGAAATGGCGTGGATTGCCGACCAATATGCGCGGATGAACACCACCGATATCAACGCCAAGGCCTGTGTGACCGGCAAGCCGCTGAATGCGGGCGGTATCGCTGGCAGGGTCGAGGCGACGGGCCGCGGCGTGCAATATGCGCTGCGCGAATTCTTCCGCAACCCGGAGGATGTGGCCGCTGCGAAGATGGACGGGTCGCTGGATGGCAAGCGCGTCATCGTTCAGGGGCTCGGCAATGTGGGCTACCACGCGGCGAAGTTCCTGATGTCGGAAGACGGCGCCAAGATCACCGCCGTAATCGAACGCGATGGCGGTCTGATTGACGAAAACGGTCTTGATATCGAAGCGGTGTTCCAGTGGATCGCCAGTAATGGCGGCGTGACGGGCTATCCGGATGCGCGGTACGTTGAAAACGGCGCGCTGCTGCTTGAAGAAGACTGCGACATCCTGATCCCGGCGGCGCTGGAGGGGGTGATCAATCTCACCAACGCGGCCAACATCAAGGCGCGGCTGATCATCGAGGCGGCGAATGGCCCCGTCACTGCGGGCGCGGATGAGATCCTGCGCGACAAAGGGACCGTGATCATTCCCGACATGTACGCCAACGCGGGCGGTGTGACGGTGTCCTACTTCGAATGGGTGAAGAACCTCAGCCACATTCGCTTTGGCCGGATGCAGCGCCGTCAGGAAGAGGCACGTCACCAGCTGGTGGTGGATGAGCTGGAAGCTCTGTCCGAAAGCCTGGGCAAAACCTGGACGTTGAACCCCAAGTTCACCGAGCGTTATCTGCGCGGGGCGGATGAGCTGGAGCTGGTACGCTCGGGTCTGGATGACACCATGCGGACGGCCTATCAGTCGATGCGGGAGGTCTGGCATGGCCGCAACGATGTCACCGATTTGCGCACCGCCGCTTATCTGGTCTCCATCGATAAGGTTGCCAAGAGCTACCGCGCCAAGGGGCTCTGACAGGTGCAGAGGCACCGCAGCATCAGCTGGACTAACAGGAGGCGGGGTTTCCCGCCTCCTTTTTATTTGCGGACCGGGTCTCAATGAACCGGCGCAAAGTGACTGCGATTTGGCGGCGGTTTGCCCGGTGATCGCGGGAGCAGTTCACGGGATGCAGTTTTGCCGCAATCACCGTCAATGGTTGGGGGAAGAACGCGGTCCCGCGCCTGATCTTGTCGAACTGCGACCCTTTGTTCCTTCGCGAGGTCGGCATTGGCACTAGACAGACATGTCCTGAACATGGTGCTGATATCGTCAGATGACGTCCGGCGCGGCGCGCGTGGGGCTGGTATCCGGGCGCAGATCGCGCCAGACTGTCGCTCAGGCGGCGTCCGCTACCCTGTCCGACCACGCGTGGCGGCAGGCGGCGGCTCCGACGGGACGAGAAGGGAACGGGGATGCGATTTTCTGGCTGGCGCGTGCTGCGCGAAGGGCTGACAGGCAACCGGGGCTGGCAGGGCCATTGGCGTGACCCGGATCCGAAACCGCAGTATGATGCGGTGATCATCGGGGGCGGGGGCCATGGGCTGGCGACCGCCTACTATCTTGCCAAGGATCACGGCATGACCAATATCGCCGTGCTGGAGCGCGGCTATATCGGCGGTGGCAATGTGGGGCGCAACACCACCATCGTGCGGGCCAATTATTATTTGCCGGGCAATTCTGAGTTCTACTCCCATTCCCTGAAGCTGTGGGAGGGGTTGGAACAGGATCTGAATTACAATGCGATGATGTCGCAGCGTGGGATCTTGAACGTTTTCCACAATGATGCGCAGCGTGACAGCGCCGTGCGGCGCGCGAACGCAATCATCAATCAGGGCGATGACGCCGAGATCCTGTCCCGTGATCAACTGCGCGACATGGTGCCGCTGCTGAATTATGCCAACAATCGCTTTCCCATTCAGGGGGCGCTGTTGCAGCGCCGTGCGGGCACGGCGCGCCATGATGCGGTGGCCTGGGGTTTTGCACGGGGTGCGGACCAGCGCGGTGTTGATATCCTGCAGAACTGTGAGGTGACCGGCATTCGGACCGAAGGCGGCAAGGTCATCGGGGTTGAGACTTCCCGTGGCCTGATCCGCGCGGGCAAGGTGGCAATGGCCGCAGCCGGGCGGTCCAGCCAGGTGGCCGCGATGGCGGGCCTGACCCTGCCGATTGAGAGCCATGTCTTGCAGGCTTTTGTCTCAGAGGGGCTGAAGCCGATCATTGATCATGTGCTCACCTTTGCTGAGGGGCATTTGTACATCAGCCAGTCCGACAAGGGCGGGTTGGTTTTTGGCAGCTATCTCGATCTCTATGCGTCTTACGCGGCGCGGGGGAATCTGCCGATGGTGGAACACACGATGGAAGCCTGCATGGCGATGTTGCCCGCCATCGGCAAGGCGCGGCTGCTGCGCAGTTGGGGCGGTATCATGGATATGACACCGGATGGCTCGCCGATCATCGACCGGACATCGATCGAGGGGCTCTATCTCAATGCGGGCTGGTGCTATGGCGGCTTTAAGGCGACGCCGGCCTCTGGGCAGTGTTATGCCCATCTGATCGCAACCGACCGCCCCCATGAGGCGGCAGCGGGGTTCCGGCTAAACCGGTTTGAAACTGGCCGTGGCCTAATGGATGAGGAGGCGACCGGTGCGCAGCATAATCTGCATTGACCCCAGCATTTCCGAACTGAGGCCTGTGGCGGCCGCAGAGGCGGGAATGAGTATTTTTGGAAAGGTGAAAGGGCGTCAACCATGAGGATTACCTGCCCCCTATGTGGTGAGCGCGACCGGCGCGAGTTCTATTACCGCGGGGCTGCGCTTGCGGCGCCCGCAGAGGGCGACAGTCCTGAAGTCTGGCATGCGCATGTCCATCTGCGGGACAATCCCGCCGGGCCGGTTGAGGAATGGTGGTATCATCAGCAGGGCTGCGGCAGCTGGATCCGGGTTCGGCGGGACACTGCCAGCCACGAAATGCTCGCGGCCCAGTTGGCCACATCCGGGGAGGAGGGCTGATGCGGATCGCTGGATGGGAAGGCGCAGCGGAGGCGCGCGAGGTTGGGTTCAGCTTCAACGGACGGCGCCTCACGGGGCGCGCAGGGGAGCCGCTGGCGGCAGCGCTTCTGGCCAATGACATTCATCTGGTGGGGCGGTCGTTCAAATATCACCGGCCCCGCGGCATCCTGACCGCTGGCAGTGAGGAACCAAACGCGCTGGTCACGGTGGGGGAGGGGGCCGCACAGGAGCCCAATCTGCGGGCAACAACGCTGCCCGTGTATGAAGGACTTGCGGCACGTAGTCAGAACTGCTGGCCGTCGGTTGGGTTTGACGCCATGGCGGTGAACGATCTGGCAGCGCCGTTTCTGGGCGCGGGGTTCTACTATAAAACCTTCATGTGGCCGGCGGCGTTCTGGGAAAAGATCTATGAGCCGATCATCCGTCGCGCCGCCGGGCTGGGGGCGTTGTCTGGTGCGCCGGATGATGCGACCTACGAGAAGGCCTATGGGTTCTGCGATCTCTTGGTGATCGGGGCCGGGCCCGCGGGGTTGATGGCGGCGCTGACGGCGGCGCGGGGTGGCGCGGATGTGATCCTGTGTGACGAGGACAGCACCCCGGGCGGAAGACTGTTGAGTGAGCGGGAAACCATCGCGGGGCAGCCTGCGCGAGAGTGGGTCGCCAATGCGGTGGCAGAGCTGGACAGTCTGGACAATGTGCGCCGTATGACCCGCACCACCGTGACCGGGGTCTATGATCAGGGCACCTATGGGGCGCTGGAGACACCGCTGCCGCAGGCAGGTGCCGCGCCGCGCGCCTGTTTCTGGCGGCTGGTGGCCAAACGGGCGATCCTGGCGGCGGGCGCGTTGGAGCGGCCTGTGGCCTTTGCCAATAATGACCGACCAGGGATTATGATGGCCGGGGCCGTGCGCAGCTATCTCAATCGTTGGGGGGTGGCGCCGGGGGAACGGGTGGCCGTGTTTGCCAACAACGATGACGCGCACCGCACGGCACGGGATCTGGTGGCGGCGGGGGTGCATGTGGCGGCGGTGATCGATAGCCGCCATGACGCCCCGCTGAGCCCTGATTTCCGGGTGATCCGAGGGGCACAGGTCTGCAATGCCTCCGGGCGACAACGGTTGGAGAGCCTGACCCTGCGCTCGGTTTCGGGGGAGGAAAAGTTGCAGGCTGACTGTCTGGCGATGTCCGGTGGTTGGAATCCGACGCTGCACCTGACCTGCCATCTGAACGGGCGGCCTCGCTGGCGGCGGGACCTTGCGTGTTTTGTGCCGCAGGACGGTGCGGTCCCCGGGCTGGAGCCCGTGGGGGCCTGTCGGGGACGGTTTACCACCGCGGCGGCCTTGCAGGACGGGGCTGAGGCGGGCGCGCGCGCGCTTGAGGCATTGGGCAAGCGGGCGGTTGCGGCAGAGATGCCCGAGGCAGAGCAGGCAGAGTATCGCATCTCCCCACTGTGGTCGGTGCCGGGGCGCGGGCGCGCCTGGGTTGATTTTCAGAACGACGTCACGGTCAAGGATATCTGTCAGGCCGGGCGCGAGAACTTCCGCTCGGTCGAGCATATGAAACGCTACACCACCCAAGGGATGGCCACAGATCAGGGTAAAAGCTCAAACGTGGTTGCGCTGGCGGTTCTGGCGGAGGCTACGGGGCGCAGTATCCCCGAGACCGGCACCACCACGTTCCGCCCACCATATGTGCCGGTGCCGATCGGCGTAATGGGGGCGGGCGCAGAAGATCAGGGCTTTGCGCCCCGGCGGCTGCTGACCTCGCACCGGCTGGCGGAGGATATGGGCGCCCATATGATGGAGGTGGGGCTTTGGTATCGGGCCAGCTACTTCCCAAAAGCCGGCGAGACCCATTGGCGGCAGTCCTGTGACCGCGAGGTCGGGTATGTGCGCAATGCGGTGGGGGTCGCAGATGTCTCCACCCTCGGAAAAATTGATATTCAGGGACCGGATGCGGCGCGGCTGCTGGATTATGTCTATGCCAATGGCTTTGCCAAGCTGAAACCGGGTCGTGTGCGCTACGGGCTGATGCTGCGCGAAGATGGGTTTGTGATGGATGATGGCACCACCGCCTGTCTGGCGCAGGATCACTACGTAATGACCACAACCACCGCTGCGGCCGGGCAGGTCATGGCGCATCTGGAGTTCGTAACCCAGGCCTTGCACCCCGATTGGGATGTGCGGATCAATTCCGCGACCGAGCAATGGGCGCAGTTTTCCATCGCCGGTCCCAAGGCGCGCGCGTTATTGCAGGATCTGCTTGGCGCAGATTTTGGGGCTGAGGACTGGCCGTTCATGGCCTGCGGCGAGGTGGCTTTGGGCGGCGTAACAGGACGGCTGTTCCGCATCTCCTTCTCGGGTGAGGAGGCTTATGAGCTGGCGGTGCCGGCGCGCTACGGTGAGAGCCTCTTTGGCGAGTTGCTGCGCCGGGCCGAAGCGCTGGGCGGTGGGGCCTACGGGTTGGAGGCCCTGAATGTCCTGCGGATTGAAAAAGGGTTTCTGACCCATGCCGAGATCAATGGCACGGCGACGCTGCATGATCTGGGGTTTGATGGAATGTTGCGCTCCGGCAAGCCCTGCGTAGGCCGCGAGATGGCATTGCGCGCAGGGTTGGTCGATAAAACCCGAATGCGGCTGGTGGGGATCAAACCCACCGGTGCGGTGCAGCAACTGACAGCCGGGGCGCATCTGTTTGACCCGGAGGATCCGGTCACGCGGGTATCTGATCAGGGCTATGTGACCTCGGTCTGCTATTCGCCGACATTGGGCCATATGATTGGTCTGGCGCTGATCAAGGCTGGCCCGGACAGGATCGGTGATCCTATTCGGATGGTGGATCACACGGCTGGCCTGGATACGCTGTGCGAGATTGTGGAGCCAGTGTTCTTTGATCCGGAAGGGGAGCGTGCCCGTGGTTGAGTTGAGTGCAAAAACCCCCTGTGCCGGGCTTCTGCCCTTAGAGGTCGGGGCGCTGTCCCTGACTGAAGCGCCGGATGAAGAGAGGACGACGCTGGCGCCCTATGCCGGGCAGGCGGGCGCGCTGTCGGCTGCCTTGGAGGCGGCGCATGGGCTGCGCTGGCCGGCGCCGAACCGGAGCCATGCCAAAGCGGGCGCGCGGATTATCTGGTTTGGCCGCGAGATGGCCCTGCTGAGCGGGGTCCGGCCAGATCCTGTGCTGGCAGACCATGCTGCACTGACCGATCAGAGCGACGGCTGGGCGGTGGTCCGGCTGGAGGGGGCGCAAGGAGATGCGGTGCTGGCGCGGCTCTGCCCGGTGGATCTGCGGCCAGCTGTGTTCAAACGCGGCCACACGGTTCGCTGTGAGTTGAAACATATGGCGGCCTCCATCACGCGGCTTGGGCCAAAGACCCTGCAGATCATGGTGTTCCGCTCCATGGCGGAGACACTTGTGGATGATCTGAAAACAGCGATGGAAGCTGTCGCGGCACGGGGGTAATCTCTCTGGATCACCAACTGATTCCGGGAGTCATCTGTATGATCCGTCTTGCCCTTGTCGCGGCATTGCTGGCAACGCCAGTCTATGCGGCTGAAAAGAAAGAAAAAAGCTGCAAGTATCAAGGGCAGGTCATGGCGGCGGTGCAGCAGGCGCGGCTGGACCGGGTGAAGCAGGCGGAGGTCAGCCAGACGATTCTGGACAGTGATCCCAGCTGGCCGGACCAGTACAGCAAGGCCATTCCGCAACTGACGGCCCATGTCTATAGCCTGCGCAAGCGCGATCTGCGCAATACGGATCTGGGCGCGTTGATGGAACAGCAGTGCCTGGAAAACTGGGATCAGATCCAGAAGATGAAAAAGCAGCTGCAGAGCAACTGAGATGTCGCTTCCCCCCGGTTTCCTTGACGAATTGCGCACCCGCGTCAGCCTCACGCAGGTTGTCGGGCGCAAGGTCATGTGGGATCAGCGCAAATCGAACCAGGGCAAGGGCGACATGTGGGCACCATGCCCGTTTCACCATGAGAAATCCGCCAGCTTTCACGTCGATGACCGCAAGGGGTTTTACTACTGCTTTGGCTGCCATGCCAAAGGGGACGCGCTGAAATTTGTGCAGGAAACCGAGAACGTCGGCTTCATGGAGGCGGTGCAGATCCTGGCGCAGGAGGCGGGGATGGAAATGCCCGCCCGTGATCCAAGGGCGCAGCAGAAACAGGATCACCGGGCCCAACTGGCCGAGGTGATGGAACAGGCCGTGCGGTTCTTTCGCCTGCAACTCAACACGCGGGCCGGGGAGGGCGCGCGCAGCTATCTGGCGCGACGCGGGCTGAGCGGCCCCGCACTGGAACGTTGGGAAATCGGCTTTGCGCCGGAAGGGTGGCAGAACCTCTGGGATGCGCTGCGCGGCAAGGGCGTGCCGGAAGAGTTGATCATGGGGGCAGGTCTTGCCAAACCGTCCAACAAGGGCGGCAAACCTTATGACACCTTCCGCAACCGGATCATGTTTCCTATCCGTGATGCGCGCGGGAGGGCGATAGCCTTTGGCGGGCGCGCAATGGATCCGCGCGACAATGCGAAATATCTGAACTCTCCGGAGACGGCGCTGTTTGACAAGGGGCGCAGCCTTTACAACCACGGGCCTGCGCGCACCGCCTCCGGGAAATCCGGCCAGCTGCTGGTTGCCGAAGGTTACATGGATGTGATTGCGCTGGCTGAAGGCGGCTTTGAGGCGTCGGTGGCGCCTTTGGGCACGGCAATCACTGAAAACCAGCTGCAAATGCTGTGGCGGATCGCGGATGAGCCGATCATCGCGCTGGATGGGGATACTGCGGGCCTGCGCGCAGCGATGCGTCTGATCGATCTGGCCCTGCCTCTGTTGGAGGCGGGGAAATCCCTGCGCTTTGCGCTGATGCCGGAAGGCAAGGACCCGGATGATCTGATCCGCGCCGAAGGGCGCGAGGCCGTGCAGGCGGTGCTGGATCAGGCGATGCCAATGGTGCGGCTGCTGTGGCAGCGCGAGACCGAAGGCAAGGTGTTTGACAGCCCGGAACGCAAGGCGGCGCTGGACAAGGCGCTGCGCGACAAGATCCGATTGATCCGCGATCCGTCGATCCGCCGCCACTATGGCGAGGACCTGCAGGATCTACGCTGGGAGTTGTTTCGCGGGGGGCGCCCGCGGGAGGATACTGCCGGGTCCGGTCTGGATCTCGGCTTTGATGCTGCGCCTGACCCTGGTTTTGATCCGGGGAGCAGGCCCGCAGATGATCCCGGTTTTGGAGCAGATTACGACGCTGGGTACGATCCGGGCTATGATCCGGCGGGCTACGATCCGGGGTATGATGTCGGCTATGATGCTGGACCCTACGATGCCGGGGCCGCGCCAGCGGGTGTGCCTGCCGGTCGGTCCGACTCATCGGGCGGTCAGGGCTATGCAGGCAAACAAGGTGGCTATGCGGGCGGCAAATCCCGCAAGGGCAGCGGGTTTCGCGATGGTACGCGCATGCCCTGGCGGGGCAAGAACGCCCCGCCGCAGCCGCTGGAAACCACGCGCAACTCTCTGCTGGCCGGTGGCAGCGAGGAGTCGCTGGTGCGGGTGCGCGAGGCGGTGATCCTGGCCACGGTGATCACCACCCCGGCCGTCATCGCCAAATATGAGGTCAATCTGGAGCGCATGGCCTGTATAGGATCAGATCACGCGCTGCTGCGCGATCTGGTGCTGCGCCATGGCGTGGATGCGCCCGAACGGCTGAAAGAGGAAATAGCTGCAGCTGCCGGGGCGCATGCCCTTGAAAACCTCTTTGCGCTTCGCCATGTGGCAATCAGCCCCTGTCTGCGCCGTCCCGGTGACGTTGAAGTGGCCAGCCTGACCCTGGCGGAGGAGTTTGCCAAACTGGAGGCGAGCCGTGGGCTCGACGCCGAACTGGCCGAGGCGGAAGAGGATTTGGACGGGCTGGCAGATGAAGCCGTGACATGGCGACTGGGGCAGGCGGCAGAAGCCCGCAACAAGGCCGTGCGCAGCGAGAATGAAGACCGTGCGCAATATGATGTGGGGGAGAACGGAGCGCGTCTGAACCGTGAGGAACGCGACGCTTTCGGAGCCCTGTTGGAACGAATTGGCTACTCCAAGAAGTGACCACTGCGCCGCAGTGAGTCGTTTTGCTAAGGAAGAGCGAAAGAAAAACGGGTAAACCGGGTGACGAATCAGCGGATCGCGATAATGATTCGCGAAACCGAATCGCCCCAGCCCCTACGAGGAGCATTGAATGGCCGCCAAAGATACCGACGACCGCAAACCTGACGATCAGGAGCCCGAAATCTCTCTCGACATGAGCCAGGCTCAGGTCAAGAAGATGATCGCCGAAGCGCGTGAGAAGGGTTACATCACCTATGATCAGCTCAATCAGGTCCTGCCGCCGGATCAGGTAAGTTCGGAGCAGATCGAGGATGTGATGTCCATGCTCTCCGAAATGGGCATCAACATCATCGAGGATGAGGAAGCCGAAGAGGAAGAGCAGAAAGGCTCGACCGAACTGGTGACCACCGAGAGCAACCGCGAAGTGGCGGTGGCCGGGGCGGCAGCTGAGAAGCTGGACCGCACCGATGATCCCGTGCGGATGTATCTGCGCGAGATGGGATCTGTCGAACTGCTGAGCCGCGAGGGCGAGATCGCCATCGCGAAGCGGATCGAGGCCGGTCGCAACACGATGATCGCAGGCCTCTGCGAGAGTCCGCTGACCTTCCAAGCGATCACCATCTGGCACGATGAACTTCTGTCCGAAGACATTCTGCTGCGCGATGTGATCGACCTTGAGGCGACATTCGGCAACCAGCTGGATGAGGATGGCGAGGTGAGCGAGCCGGTGGTGGATACCTCCGCCGTGGCCGCGAACAAGCCCGCCGCCAAGGAAACCGGCCCGGAGCTGGATGCCGACGGCAATCCGATTGCCCAGGACGATGACGACGACGAAGATGATCAGGCCAATATGTCCCTTGCCGCGATGGAAGCGGCGCTGAAAGACAAGGTGCTGACCACGCTGGAGCAGATCTCCTCGGACTACGCACAGTTGAGCGAGATGCAGGACAGCCGGATTTCGGCCACCCTGAATGAAGATGGCTCCTTCAGCGAACGCGACGAGCAGGTCTATCAGTCCCTGCGCGCAGAAATCGTGCTGCTGGTGAATGAGCTGCACCTGCACAACAACCGGATCGAAGCGCTGATCGACCAGCTCTACGGGATCAACCGTCGGGTCATGTCGATTGACAGTTCCATGGTGAAGCTGGCAGATCAGGCCCGTATCAACCGCCGTGAGTTCGTCGAGGCCTATCGCGGTCGCGAGCTGGACCCGAACTGGCTGGCTGAGATGGGCGAAAAGCCCGGTCGCGGCTGGCAGATGTTTGTCGAGCGGTCGACCGAGAAAGTTGAGGAACTGCGCGCTGACATGGCCCAGGTGGGCCAGTACGTCGGTCTGGATATCTCTGAATTCCGCCGCATCGTGCAGCAGGTTCAGAAGGGCGAAAAAGAGGCCCGTCAGGCCAAGAAGGAAATGGTCGAGGCCAACCTGCGTCTCGTAATCTCCATCGCCAAGAAATACACCAACCGCGGCCTGCAGTTCCTTGACCTCATTCAGGAAGGCAACATCGGCCTGATGAAGGCGGTGGATAAATTCGAATACCGTCGCGGTTATAAATTCTCGACCTATGCGACCTGGTGGATCCGTCAGGCGATCACCCGTTCCATTGCGGATCAGGCGCGCACCATCCGTATCCCGGTCCACATGATCGAGACCATCAACAAGCTGGTCCGTACTGGTCGCCAGATGCTGCATGAGATCGGTCGTGAACCAACGCCGGAAGAACTGGCCGAAAAGTTGCAAATGCCGCTGGAGAAGGTCCGCAAGGTGATGAAGATCGCCAAGGAGCCGATCTCTCTCGAAACCCCGATCGGGGACGAGGAAGACAGCCAGCTTGGCGATTTCATCGAGGACAAGAATGCCGTGCTGCCGTTGGACAGCGCCATTCAGGAGAACCTCAAGGAAACCACCACCCGGGTTCTGGCGTCGCTCACCCCGCGTGAGGAACGGGTTCTGCGGATGCGTTTCGGCATCGGCATGAACACCGACCACACGCTGGAGGAAGTTGGCCAGCAGTTCAGCGTGACCCGCGAACGGATCCGTCAGATTGAGGCCAAGGCGCTGAGAAAGTTGAAGCACCCGAGCCGCTCGCGCAAACTGCGGTCTTTCCTCGACCAGTAACATTGATGCGACCGCATCAAAGCAAAAGGCGTCCCATGCGGGGCGCCTTTTTTGTTGCGCGTGTGTAGGGTTGCGCTGCATGCGGGGCGAAATACGGGGCGCTTGACGATGTCCCGGGCAGGTTGGTGTGTTAACCATTCCTAACGGTCAGCAATTGTTTTCGGCCTTCGAGTACCTAAGTTACCAACATACTAATTTCACGATATCTGAGGGGGTCCAGTGCCGCAAAATTCGAATTTGAACGATGCACTCATCGTGTTGGACGACAAACTTAGATCGCTCAGCGCGCTGACCAAAGCGAATGCATTTTTGGTGGATATTATGCGCAAGGATCGCGCGTTGCTTGAGGAGCTGGAGGCCCCAGCTGCCCGCGCTATGTTGATGGACCGGGCCTGCGCCGCTTTCGGCGAAGAGGCAGGTGAGGCGGCGGACCCGGATGTTCTGGATGTGTTGGCCACGGCCCTGACTGAAGGGCAAACCGCTGAAATCATACCCTTTCCAACTGAACGCCGCCATTAGGCCGCGCGTTCTGCCGACGGCACTTATGATGCCGCTGCAACCACCCGGACGGGATGTGATCCACGCCCGGATGGTAAGCTACAGATAAGGTCTGCGACTGTCGGGTCAGCCGGTGGGCATCAGGAAAACTTCGCGCACGGCGTTGCGCGGATCAGCCTCCAGTGCAAATACGACAGCATCGGCCACATCTTCGGGTTTCAGCTTGTCGGGCTTAGCCTCATCAAAGAAGGCGGTGTCCACCATGCCCGGTGCAACCACCGTGCAGCGACCGCCCCATTCCTTCATCTCTTCAGCAAGATTGCCGCCGTAACCGTGGACGAACCATTTGGAGGCGCCGTAGATTGAGCCGGGAATATGCACCCGCCCGGCTGCGGAACCGGTCAGCACCATGTGGCCCTTTTGACGTTTCAGATGCGGCAGGGCGGCCTTGGCGGTGTAGAGCAGCGCCATGATATTGATATGCACCATATCATGCCATTCTGACGGATCCCCCTTCTCCGTGCCGGGTGTGTTCAGTCCGGTGCCCGCATTGGCAAAGGCAGCGTCCACCTGACCGAAACTGTCGCGAAGATGCTGCAGGGCGGCAACCTGATCTTCGAATTTCGTTGCATCGCCGGGCAAGACCAAGGTGCCGCCGCCCAATTCCTTGGCAAGGTTGTGCAATTTGTCTTCGGAGCGGGCAAACAACCCGACATTCCAACCTGCCTTGTGGGCCGCACGGGCGGTTGCCGCGCCAATGCCGCTGGAGGCACCGGTGATGAACAGGGTTTTCTGAGCCATAGAAAGATCCTCTCGCTTGGGGGTGTTTCCTGCTCAACGCGGTGACCAGGTGTTTGGTTGCGCCGCCGCGGCAAAGTGGCGTTGCCTCGCTGAAAGTGATCAGTTGTGACTGGCCGCCCCCCTTCTGTATCTGGAATCCTGCCGTCGACCTCCTATCTCAAGTCTGAGACTCATTTTGCAGGCTTGGCAGCACCGTCCCCCTTGGCCTGAGGGGGTCAGTCCGGACGCGCGGCAGATTAACTTATTCAGGGATTGGCATCATGCGACTACTTTCATTACCCCTTGCAGCGACGCTTGCGCTCTCAGCTTGTGCAGAGGCGGCGCCGACAGCCCATGTCACCCCTGACCGGGCGCGGGTTTTTGCGCTGTCTGATGGCCAGTTTGAAGTGGCACCGCCGCAGGGCGCTGTTCGTTCGGCGTTCTGGTGTGGGGCTGCCGACTACGCCCGCCGCGCATTGGGCGCTGGCTGGCGGCAGGACATTTACGTCGCCCGTGGCCTGGGCGCCGGGGTGGCGGTGAACCGCAAATCGACCGTGCATTTCACGCTGACACCGGTTGCGAGCGAGCGTGGCGACAGCTGGCTGAAGCGGACCAACGCCTATCGCGTCGGGGACCGGCTGAGTGTTCAGCAGGCTGACCACCAATGCACAACTGCTTTTACCCGCTTCTAAGGATCACAGTGGCCCCGGACCAGGAGGTTGCCCATGCGTTTTTTTTCCCGTTTGACCTCCCGCCCTACCAAAGTAGCGGGTCGCATTATCCCCACCTCAGGTGGACGGCGCATTCTGGGGACCGTGGGCGCCGGGCTGGCGCTGGTCGCCCTGTCGACACCGGCCTTCGCCTTTCGCGCCATCAACCGGCTGGAGGTGGTGCCCGCCGGGACCGGGCAGTTTGAGGTGATTGGCCGGGCCGGAGCCCTGAAATCAGACTATTGGTGTGCCGCGGGAGACTATGTGCGCAAATCCCTGGGGCTGTCCTGGCAGACGAAGATCTACGCCGTGGACGGTATCGGCCCCAGCGCCACCACTGGTGCCCGCTCTGCCGTGCGCTTCACGCTGGACCCGGCGGCCGCCGGGGTGACGCCCTTTACCGGCAACTGGACCGGCGATATCCTGACGCCGGGATATGCGTTCCGCGCCAATGCGGCTTATGGCAAATGCGAAGATTGGATTTTCCCCTTCCGCAGCCGCAACTAAGGCGCCCAGATCAAGACAATCAGGACCAGGGGCAGAGGCCATGCAGGCAGAGTTTACCGTCACAACCCGTGGCCAGGCGCTGTATGATATAACCGATCAGATCGCCCCTTGGGTGCAGGAGAGCGGGCGCAGCCAAGGGCTGCTGACGCTCTTTGTGCAGCACACGTCCTGTTCGCTGTTGATCCAGGAAAACGCTGATCCGGAGGTGCAGGGCGATTTGCTGGCCTATCTGTCCCGTTTGGTGCCTCCGGCCTCTGACCCGTCGATGGCTTATCTGCGTCACATCTATGAAGGGCCGGACGACATGCCCGCCCATATCAAGGCAGCGTTGTTGCCGGTCAGCCTGTCCATCCCTGTGCGCGATGGGCGCCCTGCTTTGGGCACCTGGCAGGGCATCTACCTGTTCGAGCATCGCGACGCGCCACACAGCCGCAGGGTGATCGCGCATCTGGTCTAGGCCCCGGCATCTTGTGGTCGCAATTCACCTCTACCCAAACCCTAGAGGCTGCCATATAGTTGTGGATAAGGGCGCAGCGGCGTCCCGTTGACCGGCGGACTGGAACAGGGGGGACAGCTGATGCGCTGCCCATTTTGCGGAAATATCGACACCCAAGTAAAAGACTCGCGCCCTGCTGAGGATCATGTCTCGATCCGCCGACGCCGGTTCTGTCCGGCCTGCGGCGGTCGGTTTACCACCTACGAGCGGGTGCAGCTGCGTGATCTCGTTGTGATCAAGACCAATGGAAAACGCGAAGATTTCGACCGCGACAAGCTGGAGCGTTCGATCCGTATTTCCATGCAGAAACGACCGATTGAGCCGGAACGCATTGACCAGATGATTTCGGGGATCGTGCGGCGGCTGGAAAGCATGGGCGAGACCGATATTCAGTCCAGCAAAATTGGTGAGATCGTGATGGAGGCGCTGGCCCGGATCGACACCGTTGCCTATGTGCGCTTTGCCAGCGTCTACAAGAATTTCCAGGCGGCGGATGATTTCGAGGATTTCGTTCACGAGCTGCGCCCGCCGGTGGCGCCGGAAGAGTGAGCCCCGCAGAACGGGCGCGGCCCGAGGACGCGAGGTTCATGTCGCTGGCATTGTCGCTGGGGCGGCGCGGACAGGGGAACTGCTGGCCGAACCCGGCGGTGGGCTGTGTGATTGTGCGAGACGGACGCATCGTTGGCCGTGGGTGGACGCAACCGGGCGGGCGTCCCCATGCTGAACCACAGGCATTGCAGCAGGCCGGGGCGCTGGCGCGCGGCGCAACCGCCTATGTCTCGCTTGAACCTTGCTCCCACACCGGGAAGACACCGCCCTGTGCGCAGGCCTTGATCGACGCCGGTGTCGCGCGTGTTGTCGCCGCGATTGAGGATAGCGACCCGCGCGTCTCAGGCCATGGGTTTGCGATGTTGCGTGACGCAGGGGTCACGGTCACCACCGGAGTCTGTTCAGATGCGGCGGCGCGGGATCATGCCGGGTTCTTTCTGAAGACCGAACAGGGACGTCCCTTTGTTACCCTGAAACTGGCAAGCAGTTTTGACGGGCGTATTGCCACCGCAACAGGTGAAAGCAAGTGGATCACCGGGTCGGAAGCGCGGCGGGCTGTACATGCCATGCGGGCGCGCCATGATGCGGTGATGGTGGGCGGCGGTACCGCGAGGGCCGATGATCCCTCGTTGACTGTGCGAGATCTTGGCGTGACCCATCAGCCGGTTCGGGTGGTGATTTCGCGTCATCTGGATCTGCCGCTGATGGGACAGTTGGCGCGCAGCGCGCGCGACATTCCGGTATGGATCTGCCACGGTGCCGGAGCCGACACTGAACGCCTGCGCGCCTGGGAAGGGTTGGGGGCGGTCTTGCTGCCCTGCGCGGCGGACGGGTTGCAGCTGGACGCAGGCGACGTGCTGCAGCAACTGGGACAGGCCGGGCTGACACGGGTCTTCTGCGAGGGGGGCAGTGCGCTTGCGGCCTCGCTTCTGGCGCAGGATCTGGTGGATGAGCTGATCGGGTTCACCGCAGGGCTGGGTATCGGCGGCGATGGCTTGTCTTCGATCGGCGGCCTCGGGCTGGACACATTGGTCGAGGCGCCGCGCTTTGATTTGCTGGATGTTCGTCCGGTCGGGGTTGATATCCAGCACCGCTGGACGCGCTCCCTGCGCTAGGGCTAGAGCCCCACGGGGCCGCAGCGCGCGCAGATCAGCGCCACAGGTGGGCGTAGGTGGCCAGCAGACCCTGAAGCTTGGCCAGTGTTCTGTTGGCGGCGCTTGGTTCGGGGATTTCTCCTTTGGCCAGTCGCTCAACCACCAATTCCACCTGACAGGGCAGGCCGCTGACTGGATCCACGTAACGCGGGTAGTCGATCAACGTGGCGTGCACCAACCCCATCAGCGAGGGGCGTGCACGGCGGCGGGCCACCGGGACGGCTCCCAGATCCGTGGTCAGCCCCCAACCAGCATAGAAGGGCGCGCCAACCGTCGTGACCTTCACCCCGCGCAGCAGGGCCTCAAACCCCATCAGAGACGTCATCGTCCAGACCTCATGTACCATATCCAAGAGCGCCATCGGATCGCTGTCGGGAACCACCACATCCGCCAGCTGCTCAGCGGCGATGCTGCCACTACGCAGTCCGGCCTCTACATCGGGGTGGGGTTTGTAGATCAGCACCGCGTCCGGATTTGCAGCGCGCGCGGCACGTAGCAAATCAGCGTTGGTCGCGATTTTCTCACAGCCCAGCCGCACCGAAGCATCATCGGCCACCTGTCCCACGACCAGCACCCGATGCCCCTCCGGCAGGTCCGGCACCGTGCCGCCAAGGTTGTATTTCGACAGGCTGTCCTGCACCAGTCGCTGGGTCAGGGCTTCTGCGCGCTGTTGCTGCTCCGGCGTCAGGGTGGCGCGGGCGGCGATCAGATCCTCCAGATCGCTGGGTTGGTGGGGGTCGTAGTAGATCCCCTGCCGGTCCACCACCAATGACAGCGGCGGGATCAGATCCGCGCCCAAGCCGCGCGACCGCAGAAAGCCATCTTCCACACGATGCGCGCCGGGAGATTGCCCGGTGCTGGTGCGCCCGGCCCAGATCATCCAGTTGCGCCCGCTGGCCTTCGCCGTCTTGGCGCTGTTGCTGAACCGCAGGCGCCGGTAGCGGCCAAAGAAAGTCTGTAGCGGCTGACGTTTCCAGAGCCGCATGCCAGAGGCAATCCAGCCAACGCGGTCCTGCTGCCAGGCGCGGGTCTCTGCCTCCAGCGCGTCGATCACCTCCTCCAGCTCGCACAGACGGTCGTGATGGGGGCTGTACCATGTGGGATAAAGGATCATGGCGGCTGCAAACAGCTGCGCGCGGGTCAGGCGGCGCTGACGCCGGGTGATGGGGAATTCATCTTCGCTGAGGCCCCAGCCAGCGTAGAAGGGCTGGCCAAAGATACGGGGCCTGTGGCCGCAGAGGATCGCCTCAAACCCCATTTGCGACGATACAGTATAGACAGCGATTGCGCCCTCCAGCAGCGCCCAGGGCGACACCGGCGCGTCAAGGATTTCAACCCGGCCCTGCGCGTCTGCCGCGCTGTAGTAGCCGGGGCGGTGGCCTGCGCGATCTTCTGGGTGGGATTTGATGATGATACGGGCGCCCGGATGTTCATCCTGGGCGCAATAGAGCATCTCCTGAAATCGCGCATGATCAGTGCCCTCGAACGGGGTCGAGGCACGGACCGAGGCATCACCACGAGCCTGATCAATCACCAGCACGTAACCGGGATCAGGGACCGGTGCCTGCGGTGAATAGGCGTTGTATTTGCTCAGATGGGCGTCCTGCAGTCGTGCGATGGCGCGCCGCGCGCGCCGCATCAATGCGCTGTCATCCAGCGGATGCGAGGCCAGCAGCTGCTCCAGATCGGAGGGGGTTGCAGGGTCAAAATGCAACCCGGAGCGGTCCAGCAACAGTCCCAATGGCGGCTCTCCCGCGCGACCGGGATGGATCGAGCGGAGGAAAGCGTCCTCGACCCGCAACAGCTCACAGCCGTGGGCCTCAGCCACAGCATGGCCACGATGGGCGGTATCAGCATTGCCCCAAACCGCGACCAGATCATCGGCGGTTGGTTTGCCGAGGCGCAGGTCATACCCGGCCAGTGACAGGATGCGCCGCAGCCGCTTTTGACGCAGGAAGCCGGCGTTGTAATAAAAAAGCCGGGAGCGCGCGCCCCCGGCCTTGGTCGTCGGGTATTGTCCCGTCATGTCATCAGCCGCCGCTGGCCAAACTTTCGACGCTGGCGATGGGGGCCAGCGGGCTGGCCAGCAGGGAAATCGTCTTGGTCCACTGGGCGTAGGGCGCCTCTGTCACGTAGAGCGTATCGGAATCGCGGATGACAAAGTCGCGTGCCACAAACAGCCCGTTGGGTTTGGTCAGGTTCAGCACATAGACCAGCCGCTGCGCACCGATCAGATCATTGCGCCCCAGGACCTGGTTGGCGATTTCAGCAGGTTCATTGCGCAACACAAAGACGCCGGTGGGATCCGACGCGGTGGAGACCAGACCGCCGACCTGCGCAATCGCTTCAAGGGCGGAGAGGTTCTGGCTTTCAAACGGGACGCGCGCCTGCGCGCTGGTGGCGCCCAATGCGGTGAAGGACCGGCTGTCCTCTTCCACCAGGATTTTGTCACCGCCGCGCAGGGCAATGTCCAGCTCTGGATGTTTGAAAAGATCCTGGAACCAGATGGTGCCACGCTCGGCGCCACGAATGACGGTGATCTGGGCGTTTTCAGGCTCAATCGCTACGCCGCCTGCACGGGCCAGCATGGTCGCCAACGTCCGCGTCGGGCGTTCAATCGGGTAAACGCCCTGTCCACCTACGGCCCCGGTCAGGCTGACGGTTGCGCCATCGCCTGCAAGTCGGCGTACCTGAACCTGTGGGTCCGGGGTCTGGTCTTCCAGTTTCTTGGTGATGGTGCGGCGCAGCTGATCCGGCGTATTGCCGGAGGCGCGCAGCCGCCCTGCATAGGGGACGAAGATGAAGCCGGCACTGTCGACCTGGACTTCTTCCAGAACCGTGGCATTGGTTGTTTCAGCCGCCAGCAACCCGTCGTCGACGTTTTCCCAGACCGTGAGGCCAAGAACGTCGCCGGGGCGGATCACATCGGAGGTCAGCCGACCGGCGCTGCGGAAACTGTCAGAAAACCCGAGCGCGGGCACAACAGCGGTTGCACGGGTGACGCGGTCATTGACCGAGACGATGAAGGCATCGCCTTCTTTTTGCACGGAACCGGCGTAGATCTGACGCTTGTTCGGGCCGACCTGGGGAAGGCCACAGGATGCGGCCAGCGAGACTGCGGCCAGAATCGCAACCGGTCGCGCCCATTGAAAGGGAACGGTTTTCACTGCTCGGTCTCCTCGACCTATTATTGTTTTGCCTCAAGTTTTGGGGCCAAGCTAGCGCAGTGTCTTGAAAAAATCCAGCCTTAGAGATGTGGCGCCTCAGCTCACCACACGCAACTGTTGCCGCGGTGCCGCTGTCCCCTGCATCAGCGCCTGATAGGGGTCTTCTGCCGCCAGCATCATATCCACCACCTGCCGCAGCAGTTGACGGCGACCCTTGCGGGAATAGAAGCCACCGGGAAGTTGCGAGGTTTCCAGAAGATAGCGGCGATAGTCCTTATAGGCGCGGTTGTCCGGCCTTGCGGGCGCGGCAAAGAAGTCCGCCAGCGGTTGGGTCGAAACAAACTCTGGCTTGTCATAGACAGCCTTGCCGAACACCTTCAGCGGGATGCCGCGCCAGAGCACCTGCTGACCTGCGGTTGAATTCACGGTAACAGCTGTGCGGGCCTCGTTCAGCAGGGCGGCCAGTTTGCCGCCGCGCACGTAATGCACGCGATGTTCCAGCCCGTAGCGTTTGGCCAGCTGACGGACCGTGCGCCGGATCGGAACCCGGCCGTCCTCAAGCGGATGCGCCTTGACGACGAGGTGGTGATGACGTGGCGCACCCTCAGCGAAGCCTTGAAACACGTCGGTCAGGAAATCCGTCAGGCTGGCAAAGGGCGAATGCTCCTGAAAGGCGCTGTCATGTTCCAGTTGCAGCAGCGCCAGGTGGTAGGGGAAACCGCCGTTGCGGATGCGTCTTGTGGCGACCCGACGCTCAAGTGCCTGGAACGGCATCAGCAGCAGGCGGCGCAGATATAGTTGAAATTCGCGGGTGACCGGCAGCGCCCGATGGGGGCGGAACTGGCGGTAGCCACGATTGAGCAGCATGACAAAGCCATGATAAAGCGCGCCGTAAAAGACATGCTGCCGGGTATCGCCCCAATGGGACGGCGGCAATGGTGCCTCCATGTCGGACAGGGCAAGGGCCGCAGTCATCTGCGTGACCGGCATGTCCATCAGCCGGGAATGCCCGTTGGAGCCCTCCCGTTCATAGGTGACCCAGTACGGGCGCAGATAACCTTCCTCAAACACATGCACCCGGATGCCGCGTGCGCGCGCAGCGGACACCGCTGTCGCGTGGATCGGACGGGTGTCGCCGTAAAGCACCAGATCGGTAATCTGACGATCACCCAGAACCTGTTCAAGATGTGCAGGCCAGTCCTCCGGTGTGCCGCGATAGGGCAGGTAGCTGGTCTTGTCGCGCCAGAACGCCTGATCGCCCGCATTGAAACCGACGCGCCAGACAGTGCAGCCAGCCGCCTGCAGCATCTCTGCCAGACTGGCGAAGAACGGCCCGTGGGGGCCTTGCAGAAACAGGAAAGCGCGCTGTGGATCGTCGGTCTTGTGCATAATGGGTCAAATATATCCCGATTGTACAAACAATGGCTTAACCGCTAATTCGGCTTAACCACATCTGCGGTCTAGGGTAGGGCGCCGGGCCAGCGCAAGGCAAGAGCGGCCATCGGTGTCGGGCAATTGCAGGGCGGGGCGGGTTCATCCGGCAACAGCGGGGCTTGCCGCGCGGCGGTCCAATGGCTACCAGAGAGGCGCCGGCCGATCAACACGGCCACAACCGCATTTGCAGGAGCCCGCCCATGTTCACAGGCATCGTCACCGATATCGGCATCATCACCGAGCTGGAGCAGCAGGGCGACCTGCGGGCGCGGATCAAGACCGGCTATGACACCGCCACCATTGATATCGGCGCCTCGATTGCCTCCGACGGCGTCTGCCTGACAGTGATCGCGCTGGGGGACGATTGGTATGACGTGCAGATCTCGGCCGAGACCGTGTCCAAGACCAATATCGGCGGCAACGGCTGGACCGTTGGCAAGCGGGTCAATCTGGAACGCGCGCTGAAGGTTGGTGATGAGCTGGGCGGCCATATCGTGTCGGGCCACGTCGATGGGGTCGCCGAAGTGGTGGACATCCGCGATGAGGGCGACAGCACCCGTGTCACCCTGCGCGCGCCGCAGGATCTGGCACGCTTCATCGCACCAAAAGGGTCGGTTGCGCTTAACGGGACTTCACTGACTGTGAATGATGTGGAGGGCTGTGATTTCGGCATCAATTTCATCCCGCACACCAAAGAGGTTACAACCTGGGGGGATGTGGCTGTCGGTGATGCGGTGAACCTGGAGATCGACACGCTGGCCCGCTATGTCGCGCGGTTGAACGAAGCAGGCTGATCCGGGTCACCTACGCCGACTGGAACGACCGTCTACAGCTGAGGCAAACGGCTCCCGCCCCTTGTCACGGCACCACAGGTGCCGCGCAGAGCGTTGGGCCGAGCGCGCCGCCTTGGCGGCGCGCGTCAGCGCTTGACTGCAGGGCGACTGGCAGGTCGGGACGCTGCCACGTTGACGATCCAACCCGCCAACTGACAGGCCTGCTGCTGACGGCGACGCCGCGTCCGGGCTATGGTCTGCCGCATGCAGGGCTGGTATTTGCGGGATGGCTGGTCTATCCCGCTTTGGTATCCACGGCCTTGCTCGGGGCTGTGGGGGTCGCATAGACCGCTGTCCACGACTGCCCACCGAAAGGTTGCCTGAATGAGCTTTGAAACACCGGGGCCGATTGAAGCCCAGCTGCGCGATGCAATCAGCCCGATTGAAGAGATCATCGAAGAGGCCCGCCAGGGGCGGATGTTCATCCTCGTGGATCACGAAGATCGCGAAAACGAAGGCGATCTGGTGATTGCCGCCGAATTTGCGGATGCTGCGGCAATCAACTTTATGGCGACTCATGGGCGAGGGCTGATTTGCCTGCCGATGACCGCCGAACGGGTTGATGCGCTGGGGCTGCCAATGATGGCTGTGAACAACTCCTCGCGTCATGAAACCGCCTTCACCGTATCAATCGAGGCGCGCGAGGGTGTTTCGACCGGGATTTCGGCAGCCGACCGCGCGCTGACCGTGGCGGAGGCCATTAACGAGAATAACACTATGGCATCGCTTGCCACACCGGGCCATGTCTTTCCGCTGCGGGCCAAGCGGGGCGGGGTCTTGGTGCGGGCGGGCCATACCGAGGCTGCGGTTGATATCTCGCGCCTCGCCGGGCTGAACCCGTCCGGGGTGATCTGTGAGATCATGAACGACGATGGCACCATGTCGCGCCTGCCGGAGCTGGTCACCTTTGGCAAGACCCATGGGCTGAAGATTGGCACGATCAGCGATCTGATCGCCTACCGCGCGCGCAATGACAATCTGGTGGTTGAAACCTCGCGCGAGACTGTCACCGCCGAGATTGGTGGTGATTGGGAGATGCGCCTGTTTACCGATCAGACCCATGGCATCGAACATGTGGTGATGATCAAGGGCGATATCACCACGCCGGAACCTGTGCTGACCCGCACCCACGCGCTGCATGAGGCGACCGATCTGCTGGGGCTAGGGCCCAAGTCGGCCCGCCAGCTGCCCCGCGCGATGGAATTGATCGCGGCGGAAGGGCGCGGCGTGGTCTGCCTGTTCCGGGAGCCGCGCAGCGCACTCTATGCGCAGGACGACGAGGGCCCGCGCACCATCAAACAGACCGGTCTGGGCGCGCAGATCCTCTCGAAAATGGGGCTGCAGGAGCTGGTGCTGCTGACAGATTCGCCCACTACCACCTATGTTGGACTGGATGCCTATGGGCTGACCATTGTTGGCACCAAACCTCTGTTGAAGGACGCTTGATATGGCTGCACATGAAACCCACTACACGCTGGACCGCCCGACCTTTGACAAGCCAGTGAAGCTGCTGATTGTCGTCGCCCCTTATTACAAGGACATCGCCGACAATCTGGTCGCCGGGGCGCAGGCGGAGATTGAGGCCGCAGGCGGCACCTGCGAGCTGATCGAGGTGCCCGGCGCGTTGGAAGTGCCCACCGCCATCGCAATCGCCGATCGCAGCTCAAACTTTGATGGCTATGTGGCGCTGGGCTGTGTGATCCGGGGCGAAACCACACATTACGAAACCGTCTGCAACGACAGCAGCCGGGCCATCCAGCTGATGGGTTTGCAGGGGCTGTGCATCGGCAATGGCATCCTGACCGTGGAAAATCGCAAGCAGGCAGAGGTCCGCGCAGATACCAAAGATCAGAACAAAGGGGGCGGCGCTGCCGCTGCGGCCTTGCATCTGATCGCGCTGACGCGTAAATGGGGCGCCCAAACCAAGGGAGTCGGCTTCAAGGCCCCTTCCGAGGCCATCAGACTGGCCGACTCAGATAATGGACCCACCACCGCATGACCACCTCGGACAGCCAGGGCGCCGCTCGCAAGGGCAGTGACAAGCACAAGATGAAATCAGCGTCCCGGCTTTATGCCGTGCAGGCGTTGTTTCAGATGGAACATAGCAATCTGACCTTTGACAAGGTCATCGTCGAATTCGAAGACCACCGGTTTGGTGCAGTCTATGACGGCGATGAAATGGCTGAGGGCGACTCCAAGAGCTTTCGCAAGCTGATTGAGGGCGCGGTCAACGAACAGGCCAAGATTGACCAGATGACCGACCGTGCGCTGGTGGCCAAATGGCCGATTGCCCGGATCGATCCGACGCTGCGCGCCTTGTTCCGTGCCGCTGGCGCTGAGTTTCTGACGGGTAAAACCCCGCCCAAGGTGGTGATCAACGAGTTCGTCGATATCGCACGCGCATTCTTCCCGGAGGGGAAAGAGCCGAAGTTTGTGAACGCCGTGCTGGACCACATGGCCCGCGAGGCAGCGCCCGAGGCCTTTTGAGGCCCGCTTGGCAGGCGGCGTCCATTGGTAACGGGATGCAAAGAGCCAGGTGAAGATAGAGCGTCATGTGAGGACAATTGGAAAGCGTGCCCCAGTGGCGCGCTTTTTTGATTCTGCTTCCGAAGGCGAGCGTCAAAGACCGGGCAACATGCGTCAAATTCCGCCGGTCCGCCATTTGCCGCTGGACGCCCCTGCAAAGAATGCTACCGTTTTCCCTGTAGCAGGAGGGCGTTTTATGCCGAAGCTGGTGAGACTCTATATTCAGAATGTGGTGATTGGCTTTGCCATCGCCGGTGCTTTTGTCGGGATGCTGTTGTGGTTCAATGTAATGAACCTTTGGCATCTGGTCAGCACATCGGACAGCGGGTTGCTGGCGGTTGCGCTCCTGTGGTTCATGAACGGGATCGTCTTTGCCGGGGTACAGTTCGGCTATGCGGTGATGTCGCTCGCAGGGAAGGACGATGGCCCGCGGGGCGGAATGCGCATCACGCCGGATGTGAAACGTGAGATGATCCCGGTGCGGGTCCCCGCCGAGAAAGCCACCAGACAGCTGCCGCGTCGCTGACCCTTAGTCTGCAGTGGATGTGGCTTGGGCACACTTGCCCCCAATCGACCAGCCGTGCCTCTCTCAGGCGCGGCTTTTTTGTCAGATCGAATTGTGGTGGAATGCGGCGGGACCACCAGTCAACCGTGCGGTTTTGATTCCCGAGGACCTGTATGTACAGGTGGGCGCCAGGTAAAAGGACCAGGGTCCGAACAGAGCCAGCTCCCTCGGAATTGCTTAAGGCCACTGGAATGCTACCTGTCACGAGAAGGGCAGAACCCGCCTCCGCTCTAACTAGGGGGCGGGCAGGGGGGAGACAAGGGGGTGGCCCAAGTCTTTTCATGCCGTTGGTCACCGCAGAGCAATCAGCGCCGTTGACAGGGCGTGATCAAACGATTGGTCCATGGCATGGACTTGCTATTTGTTCACGAATTGTTCACATTGCCGCCATGGTACAGGATCTTGCCCCCGGTCAGCGTCTTGCGCGCGGCGTGGCGCGTCATATGGCGACGCTTGGCTTTGTCACAGTTGAGGAATTCGTCCCGGCGCGCGGTCTTCGGGTTGATGTTATGGCGCTTGGCCCGAAGGGCGAGCTATGGGTGGTAGAGTGCAAGTCCAGCCGCGCCGATTTCCAGTCCGACAGCAAATGGCAGGGCTATCTGGAGTGGTGCGACCGTTATTTCTGGGCCGTGGATCTGGCGTTTCCGAATGAGCTGTTGCCGGATGACAGCGGGCTGATCATTGCAGATGACTACGACGCGGAGATTGTCCGCATGGCGCCGGAGCAGAAGCTGCCCGCCGCCAGACGCAAAAAGCTGATCCAGAAATTCGCGATGGATGCGGCCAGTCGCCTGCATCGGTTGCGTGATCCCCAGCCGGGTGCGGCTGGGACCTGGGGTGTCTGAGGGCCGGTTCGGTCCCGAGATCAGGTGTTGAGGCTGCGGGCGGCCTGAGCGGCTGCCATGATCTCTTCGGCGATTTCATTGGCCTCTTCCGGGTCGAAATCCATCGGGATCTCGATGCCATCGGCTTCGATGAAAATGCGCACCATGCCAGCATCGGTGGGGCCGATCTGCATATTGGCTTCGATGTCACGCTCGGTATTGATGCTCATGCGGCACTCCTGTCGTCGGGCTTGCGTTAGCTGGTTCTGCTAGCTTGCCAGCAGTCTAAAGGCAAGAACCCGCCGCCGCCAGACGGGGTATGTCAGACGGTGTATGTCTGGGTGCGCGCGACCCGTCCCATTGGCGGCACATCTCTGCACATTGAGGGTAAAAACTTGCGGCTTTCCTCTTGCGCTCTCATCGCCCCTGTATTAAATCGCCCTCAGTGCCGCCTTAGCTCAGTAGGTTAGAGCGCCTGATTGTGGATCAGGAGGTCCCCCGTTCGAGCCGGGGAGGTGGTACCACTCTTCACCCCAAGAAAATCACGGCTTAGACAGAAACCGGCTCCGGCCTGTGCTGTATTGTTTCCATCTTTATCCTGTGAATTCAACGCTCTCTCAAGCCTGTGAGGCTCTGTCGGTTGACTTGTGACAGCCGCCTTGCGTCAGTTTTCGGCAGGCTGGATCTTCAACCGCTGCTCGACTGCGCCGCTCAGATTGTTCAGGATCAGGATTTCATCCTCATCTGTCACCACCGCAATCCAGCCGTCGCCAAAGGTCACGGCGCGGGCACTGACGCCAGTCGGCAGGGAGACAGTTTCCGGCAGGTTTGGACCGGATGCAGACAAACGGATGACAAGCAGGGTCAGAACCACTAAGAACCCGCAAATCATGATCACCGTCAATGTGGTCACCATCCGCCGCAGGAACACCAGCTGGGGCGGTTCACTTTGATTATCTGTTTCAGAAGGATGTGTCATGGCCCGCCGCCGGATCGAGTTTGTCATTGCGGAAAACCCGCCTAAACGGCTTGATAAAGCGGTTTCGCGTGATGTGCCAGAGGAAGCCACCCTGTCGCGCACCCGACTGGCCCGCCTGATTGAGGCTGGGCAGGTGCAGGTCGACGGTGTGGTCGTGACCGACCCCAAGGCCAAGGTGGCGGCAGGTGCGGTTATCGAGATCACCGTGGAGGAGGCCGAAGACAGCCACATAGGCCCCGAGGACATCCTGCTTGAAGTCATCTATGAAGATGACGACCTGATCGTCGTCAACAAACCCACAGGTATGGTCGTGCATCCGGCGCCCGGCACGCCGTCTGGCACGCTGGTCAACGCGCTGCTGCATCACTGCGGCGACAATCTCTCCGGCGTGGGCGGTGTCAAACGTCCCGGCATTGTTCATCGCATCGATAAGGAAACCAGCGGGTTGTTGGTGGTGGCCAAATCCGACGCCGCCCATCAGGGGTTGGCGGCGCAGTTTGAGAAACACACAGTGGAACGCTACTACCGCGCGATTTGCTACGGTGTGCCCGACGCCAACGATCCTCGCTTGCGTGGGGTTAAGGGCACCAGTTTCGAGCCGGGCAATATCCTGAAGCTGACCACCCAGTTGGCCCGTCACAAGACCGACCGGCAGCGGCAGGCGGTTCTGTTTCAGGGCGGCCGTCATGCCATCACCCGCGCGCGCATCGTCGATGCCTTTGGCACACCGCCAGTTGTCGCATTGATCGAATGTTGGCTGGAAACCGGGCGCACCCATCAGATTCGCGTGCATATGGCGCATGCGGGGCATGGGCTGGTTGGGGACCCTGTTTATGGCGGCAAGCGCAAGCTGGCGGCAAAATCACTGCCGGAAGACACCGCCGCTGCCATCCAGACCTTCCCGCGTCAGGCGCTGCATGCGGCGGTTCTTGGGTTCATCCACCCGGTCACAGGCGACGCCATGCGGTTTGAGGCGCCCCTGCCGGAAGATATGGCGCATTTGCTGCAAAAGCTGGGCGCCGCGGGTACCTAAATCCGCCTCTTGCTTGGTAACATACTGAACTGTAGGTATGATTCCCCGCGTCGCCGAATTGGTAGCGCGGCTTTTGGCCTGCAAATTGTTGTGAACTCAATCACAGACCGCTTTTCTTCTGATTTCTATAAGAGATAAAATCGGCAACTCTTGAACGGGGCTGTGCGTTAACCCATATGACGAGATGTTAAGTCCTTATACATTGGGAGGGACACGAAAAATGGCGAATTATGCAAATCTGCCCGCACCAACCCCCGAAGGCGGGTTGAACCGGTACCTTCAGGAAATCCGCAAGTTCCCTTTGTTGGAGCCGGAAGAAGAATACATGCTGGCCAAGCGCTGGGTGGAAGAGCAAGACAGTGCCTCTGCCCATAAGATGGTGACGTCGCACCTGCGACTGGCTGCGAAAATTGCCATGGGCTATCGTGGTTACGGTCTGCCACAGGCTGAGGTGATCTCCGAGGCCAATGTCGGCTTGATGCAGGCGGTGAAAAGGTTTGACCCCGAGAAGGGCTTTCGCCTCGCAACTTACGCGATGTGGTGGATTCGTGCTTCGATCCAAGAATATATCTTGCGCTCATGGTCGCTGGTGAAGCTGGGCACCACTTCGGCACAGAAGAAGTTGTTCTTCAATCTGCGCAAGGCCAAAGCCCGTATCGGCGCGCTGGAGGAGGGGGATCTGCACCCTGACAGCGTCAAGAAAATTGCCACCGACCTTGGCGTGACCGAAGCCGAGGTGATCTCCATGAACCGGCGTATGTCCGGTGGGGACGCCTCCCTCAATGCCACTGTGGGCAGCGAGGGCGAGGGCACCATGCAGTGGCAGGATTGGCTGGAAGACGAAGATGCCGATCAGGCCGGTGATTATGAGGCACGCGATGAGCTTGAGGCGCGGCGTGAACTTCTGGCCAGCGCGCTTGAGGTGTTGAATGACCGCGAGAAGGATATTTTGACCCAGCGCCGTCTGGCCGATCAGGCAAAGACGCTGGAGGACCTTAGCACTCAATACGGTGTCAGCCGCGAGCGGATCCGCCAGATCGAAGTACGCGCCTTCGAGAAGCTGCAGAAGAAAATGCGCGAACTGGCGTCCGAGAAGGGCATGTTGTCAGTTCAGTGATACCAAGTATATCGGCGCTGCAAATTTGATGAAACGGCCCCGCCCTGGGGCCGTTTTCCACCGCTTGGCAGGGGTTGCAGATTCGCAGATAAACAGGGCCGGGCCTTAACTTTTGCGGGTTTCAAACACCTTAAGAAAACAGATCGAAACTCTACGTAATATCGGTGCAAAACGGGCAATTGAAGAGGTTGACCTAACGCTTTGTTAGGGGGCAGCGGCATAGGGTCGGGAAATCTAATTCCTTAAAGGATCAAGTGACCGATGCCGTCCATTTTCTATCGTCTTCCCATCCGTATCTACGCAGTGGTGGCGATGGCGCTCGCACTTTCCGTGCTGTTGACCGTCCTGCTGCTGTCACGCGCTGTCGATAATGCCTATGCAATGCGCGACCGCGAGCTGCACAACATCATCGACACCTCGATCAGCTTGCTTGCTGATCTTGAAGCCCGGGTGCAGTCGGGCGACCTAACTGCTGATGAGGCGCGCGCCCAAGGGCGTGAGGTGATTGAAAAAATCCGCTTCGAGACATCCGGATATCTCTTCGCTTTCGACCAGGACTTGATTGTGCGGGCGCACCCGATGGTGCCGGATTGGGTTGGCACAGATCGGTCCGGCTTCGAGGACGTGAAGGGCATGAAGGTTTTCCAGGAACTTGGCAAGGTTGCCGCCAGCGATGGTGCCGGATCTGTCCGCTACTGGTTCCAGAAACCAGGGCAGACCACGCCAGAACAGAAAATCGGCTATGTGCAGGCGTTTGAACCTTGGGGCTGGATCATCGGCACCGGTTCCTATGTATCGGACATCCAAGCGGACCTGGCTCAGATGCGGATCGAATCGATGATCACACTCGGGGTGAGCCTTGTTTTGCTGATGATCGCATCGACGGTTCTTTTGCGCAGTGTCACCGGGCCGATCAACAGGCTGAAAGCGCGGATGGCTTCCATGGCGGAGGGTGAAACCCATGCGGATGTTCCCTACACGCGGGCCCGCAGCGAAATCGGCGAAATGGCCCGCACGCTGGAGGCCTTCCGCGAGAAACTTGAGCAGCAAGAGGCGATGAAAGGCCATCAACAGGCCCGTGACGCCGAACGTGCCGATGTCGTTCAGGTTATCTCCAGTCGTCTGGCCACACTCTCAAAAGGAGATCTGACGGTCCGTATCAACGAACATCTGCCCGAAGATTACGCCCAGCTGCAGCGCGATTTCAACCGCACAGCGGAGACATTGAGCACGACCGTGACCCAGGTGATCG